>CAZARO010000247.1:0-7168 GCA_964487165.1 uncultured Solibacteraceae bacterium
GGCATTCGAAGCGGGCTTCCGCTCCCGCTTCGATATCGCCAGGGTAGAGCACTTGGGGGCACTTTTCGATGGTTCTACGCCTTCCGCAAACGGCATTATTAGCGGAATCTAAACCTGGGACGCATCTGCTCCGAACGCGTGAGAAGCACAGAAACTCGTCATCTTTCGCCCTCTGCGCGCCGTATTTCTCCAGGGAGGGAAGGGTTACGCTGGAAAGTATGGCGACACCGCAAATGCTACTGGTCGATTGGCCCGATCTTTTCCTGTAACGCGTCTTGCCGCAAATATGTCCCGCCAGTACGCGTAGGGAGACGCCCGCCTATAACTGGTCCAGCGGGGGGAACAGGGCGAGCGCGCCATAACGAAGCGAGCAGACGACTGAGTGCAGACGCAGGCGAGCGGGATGCCGCGCCAAACTCATCGCCGTCGCTGCATGGCGGCCGACGCGCGCACCTGCCCCGCCAGACAACCCAGATTCAGCACTGCGTCGATGGTGATCTGCGCGTCGACGGCATTTACGACGCCATCGGCGTTCAGATCGTTTGCGGGCGCCGCCAATCCGAGCGCTTCATTGATCATCTGTTGAACGTCCGACACGGTCGTCGTCCGATGCCCTTGGACATCGCAGCTCGCCGGCGATTGGCCGGCAACCGGAGTACTAAAAGTAATGGTAAAGGTCGGGTCATTCGCGCTATTGGCGTTGAGTCCGATGCAGTAATAGCCCGCCGGAAGGTTGGAGGAGGTGAGGACCCCGGAGAAATTGTTGGCGGCGTTGAGTGTTACGGACTGAGTGTTGCAACTACTCACTGCGCCTTGCGAAAACACAAAAGATGCTCCGGAATTGAGGGCGCCGGTTACGGAGGCACTAGCGCTGAACGTGCCCCCGCCCCAGTAAAACTCGTAATAGTCTTGCGCCCCTTGTCCCGAGATGGCTCCGGTGACCGAAGCAGCAGCAGAGCCACTCAGCAGAAAAACAGGGGCGGCCGGCGTACCGCCCTGCAAGCCGTTCACGGCTTGGGTCCATTGGCCGAAAGTGGCGTTGCCTGTTGTGTATCCCGATGCAGTCTGGATCTCGTAATTGAGAGCATCGGCCAGGGGCAGTCCTGTTCCCCCTCCTATGACGGCGGGGTTGTTGATATAAAGCAAAGACGTGTTTTGCGTGTTCACACCTCCGTTCGCGACCAATATCTGATAGCCCGCGATGGCCCCGTTGCCGTCGGTTGACAAGGACAGCTGCTGCAGCTCGCTGGCCGCGTTCGCATCGGTGGAGGACAGGGAGACGTATCCGAGCGCGTCGCAAATGGTCCATGCGGTGGGACTGGGAGAGTAGGAGGAAAGGTTCGGGGCAAGCGGGGCGATGAAAGAAAAGGAAGCGAGGATGTAGTCCGAGAAGGAGAATACCGGGCAGCCATCGATCGAAGCGACGCCATCGCACCTTGTAAAAAGACCTCCGGTGTAGTACGCCGTGACCGAACTTCCGGACGGCGGGATCGGAGTGCCTCCCAGGGTGTAGTTGAACATGCCGCCGCCGGTGTTAGGCGGGGAAAAGTCGTTGCCCGACTGTCCCACGGCATAGTTGTAAGTAGGGGAGCCTGCTTGATAGGAGATGGCGGAAAGCTGTCCGTTTTCAAATACCCAATACTGCGTGTTGGGATTGAGAACGACGGTTGGCGGGAAGACGTAAACGCCTCCCGAACCGCTCACCGACGACGCCACGTAGCCGGGGGTGGACGAACTCAGACCGGAGGGCGATCCGGTGTACGCCTGTGTCAGCAGGAATGCTGTTCCAGCGGCTTCCGGGGCCGAGGCTGGGGCCCCTCCCGATGCCGGCGTCCCGTAGAAACTGAACGTAATGTTATTCCATGGCCCGCCGCACGGGGTAGTGAACGTCGCTCCAAAATAGCCCACTTTGGCATGGCTCGATGCTCCGGATGTGAACGACAGGATTTGCCCCGGGGCGGGCGTGGTTTGCGCGGTGAAGGTTAAGCTTCCCGACCCGGAAGAGTGAACGATATTGAGCTCGCCCGCGGTGGTCGGGAAATACGTAGGCGTGTTCTTTCCGCTCGCCGGGCCTCCGGGGCCGGTAAGCGGGCCGAAGTTCAGAAGATTGTAGCCATAGAAAACGGGGCCGGCTTCGTCATATATGGGGAGGGTGTTAGCGGCGTTCGGGCTACATTGATCGAAGTTCTCTCCAGCGGGACAAACCACCACCTCTACACCGGAGACACCGAATTCGGCCAGGTCCGTGTAGGTGGCCACCATGTACCACGAGTCGGTGAACGTTGCCGTCCCCAGGCCAGTGATGCTCACGGTCGCAGTTCCCGGCAGAACCAGCGTGTCCGAATAGGGGCTGGGGCCGGGCACGATGTTTGCGGTGTTCCCTGTGAAGGTCACGATCACCGGCGTCTCGGTAAACGCGGAAGCGCCCAGCGTGCCCGACACTGTCGCGTTGAATGTATAAGTGATCGGATTCGCCTCGGCCGGCGTCACATCGATGGTGATCAGATTCCAGCCTCCTCCTTCGCCGCCTTCGATTCCATACAGAACGCCGTTGAGCGGATCGAAGGCCAGGGCGGTGATCGCCGGCGCCACCCCGGGCCCTCCGTTGAGCGACCCGATCGTCGTGATGGCGCCGGTATCGGGACTGACCGTCCAGAATGCTCCCGAACAACTCTCCTCCGGGCAGGTGAAGCCTGGGGCGTGGTAATGGCCATTGGCCGTGACGTAGACGACGCCGCCCGCATCGATCGCCAAGCCGACATAAGGGGTGATGGCATTGGTCTGCGGATTTCCGACTGAGTTCCCCGCGCCGGTGGACAGGTTGATAGTGGCTAAGCTGGCCGTTGCGCTTCCGGAACTGACCAGCCAGCCATACAGCGTCCCGTTCGACGCGAACGCGATATTGGTATAGGGATTTCCAGTGCCCGATGGGCCGATCACCGTGACCTGGCCCGTTGCCGGATTGATGGTGACCAGGCTGTCCGCCGAATTCGGCGAGTCCGGACTGGTGCTCGCGTAAAGAGTCCCCGTTCCGGGCTGAAAAGCCAACCCGTTCACCCCGTATGTCAGACTTGCTCTGGTTGCGCCCACTAGAGCACCCACCAGGGTCGCAGCGCCGGTAGTGGGGTCCAGGGTGTATAGGGACCCCACGCCGCCGGTCGCACCATAGAGGACGCCGCTGCTATTGAAGGTAATGGCATCCATCTCGGTCGCCTCTGGTCCGACGTTGGTAATCGCGCCTATCTGACCCCATGCGGGGCAGACGCATAAACATAAAAACGCTCCCGAAACCAGACAGCATAAAGCCCTTCGTGTTCTTCGAACGCTCATGCCCTCCTCCTAACCGCGCTTCCCCTTGCCATCGGCGCAATCGAACTCGGGGGTTGGCGGACCTGCTAATCGCGTTGCTTGCTGCCCAGGTCAAACCGGGCATCCCCGAACCATCACCAGGAGAAGTCGCCTAGGTGAATGTTACGCGACTAGGGCGATGACAGGGCACTGCATCTTCGGGGTTGTTCCCAATCTTACCCAGTAATTCTCCGGCAATTGCCCTTTGCTATTGCGAGCTTGAGGCAGTATAACCGCCAACTTGGTCTTCGGCTGTGAAATTTTGGTTACACTTTTCATACCGACCTCCGGGCATCTGCTCCCAGACCGGTGCCGCTGTATTTGCGAGTGGTGGATGCGCCCACCGGTGGAACTTCTGGAAGAGCCGGTCGAGCCTCTCTGCCGCGATTCCCGGCCCGGTATCGTCCACGGAGACCCGCTCCGAGTGTTTTGGTCGCCGCCTCCGCGCGCGCAGTCTGCCGACCAAGGTTTTCGTGGGCGTCCCTGCAACGCGGTGGACAGCCGGTTAACACTTTGGGCCTGGGCAACGTCCAAGAACACAGGCGAGGGACAAGGTAGAAATGAAGACATCCAATCCAGGCATCGTGCTGATGCTGGCCGTAACACTTTTTGGAGGTGCGCCGGTGCGCAGGCGGGGAGCGATCAGGGCAAGCGAGTGGGCAGTGGGGCGGACGATGCAACACAAGATACGTCAGCGTCGTGTCCGATCACAAAACCGTCGGACTCCTCTTTTGTCCCTCCGGCACCCTATCCGACCGAGGCACCCTCTGGCGGCTTCTTCTTCGGAACTCCAAAGCTATGGCTCTCCTCTGGGGGGATTGGCAGGGCGCGACCAACGGCGGGAACAAGACCGTCTGGTGGAGCGAGGGATTCAACGGTAAAGCGGATCCCCAGCCAAAGCTGCTGATTACCGGCCAGCGGTTGGATAGACACGATCCACCGGTTGTGGTAACCGATCACGGCAACGGCGCATGGATCGAAGGGCGACCCTACCACTTCATTACTGCGGGGGCGAAGCTTCCTGGCCCCGGCTGCTGGCAGGATCACAGCGCGGCTTTACGGGGCAGAACTCAAGTTCGTAGTCTGGCTGGACCGCTAATCTGACGGGCTGGTGCCAGCCGAAACACCTTGGATAAATTGGAGCCGCCGCACGATACGACAGGAGTGCACGGTTGAAAACGAAGTCCGGTGGGTTGGTGGACGACAGAAACGCCGCGGCGTTGTGGAATCCACTTTTGTGGGCGCCGATGCTGAGAAGTGCCGGTTCCGGGCGATAGGCGGCGTGGTCGTCCATTAATGGTATTCGACCTCGCCATAAATATTGATAATGGACGCGAAGCCACTTTTGTCCAGGTGAGTGTGTCACTTTGCAAATTATCTGGCGTAAAACTTTGCACGCTATTTGGCGTATTCTTCGAGTAAGACGAACTGGCGGGGCGTACGGGAGAGGCCCGAAAGCGCGTCCTTGATCGATTCCACCTGCTCCAACTTCACCTCGAAAATGATCGGCCGCTGAAGGCGGTCGCGGCGGGCGGGAATCCCGTTCCGCACCGCTCAGCGTTGGGTGTCGCTGTATCGACAGCTCGGCTTGGCCGCGTTGGCTCGAAGAAAACGAACGGACACCGGCGAACTCACGATGGGGACGGAATGTTATGACCGACCCCCTCCCCGCACCCTACTCGTTCCGTGGTGGCCTGCTTTGGTCCTTCCGGGAGTTGGGGAAACTCAGCATGCTCATCAGGCCAACGAAGCCGATCCCCAAACCTATGCCGGAAGCGACGAGTCGCAAGACATCGGTGCCGTGCAGCGGCTCTACACGCGGCTTGTCCAGATCATTCAGGAGCACCATCGCTCCCAGCAGCGCCAGCACTAAACCGGTAAACCGGCTGCTTCATGCACTCCCCTCCGGCCCGCATCCAAGCCACGGCATTGTAACAGGAAAGCCGGGATCGTTTCACCCAGCCTGCCCGGCTGGCGATAGAGACGGACTCGTCCATGGAGTCGGCAACGCTCTGCGGACCGCGGCCGGGTCGGCGCGTGGTGAAGGCCGGACGGCGCACGCTGGTCGCCCGCATCTTGTGACGAGCCGTTCAGTAGATGCAGCCCTGCCCCAAAACCGCATCGATGACTTTCTGGACGTCGGCCACGTCCACTACGTGATCGCGATTCAGGTCGTCAACCGGCTCAGCCACCCCTCTAGGGCTTCGTCGATCAGTTGTTGCGCGTCGGCCACGCTGGCAGTAGTGTCGCCCGTGACGGCACAGGTGAAACCAGGGACCGCGAAATTCGCCGTGATGCTTTGCGGCGAGTTCACCGAAATTGTGAGGGGGTTCGCATTGCCGGATTGGGTGCCGTTCCAAAACGAAAATTGGTACGGTGCATTGGCGGTGGCGCTGAGGGTAATACTCGATCCGGCGTTGTCGAAGAGCGCGGCCACCCCGCTTACGGTTCCCCCAGGCAAGGGCAAAGCGGAAGCGGCGAATTGGTATTGGGTCTGAAAACTGGCGGTGTAAGTGGCCGCCGAACCGGTAACGGTGATTGCATGGGATTGCGCGCCGCCATCGCTCCACCCCGTGAAGACATACTGCGTGCCAGGTGTGCCGCTCTGGAGCGGCGCCACCGCAATCGTGTGCGTTCCCGGAACGAGACTTACGGTCAAAGGCGCGGTTAGAGCCAGGCCGTTATCGACGCTGAACTGTAGCCCGGGCGGACTCGTCTGAAAGCCGATCGGTGGGCCCGCGGAAATGCCGGTGACGTCACTGTTGGTGGCGCCGAGGGACCCGCCGCCGGAAACGCCCACGAGGTTGGTGACCGAGGCCGCCGCGTTTGCCGCAACGTTGACGTTAAGGGTGATCGCCGGGTAAGATGCCGACGGCGCCAGCGACTCCGAGCGCGTACATGTCACGGTTGCGAGGTTGCAACTCCAACCGGCGCCTGCGATGGCGGTCGCGGTGAGGCCGGAGGGAAGCGTGTCGGTCACCGTGACCGTGCCCGAAGTCGCCAAGCCCGAATCGGTAACGGTGATTGTGTAAGCCGCTCCCGCCTGGCCCGCGGCGAAGGGATCCGGATGCGTGCTGGTCACGGAGAGAGCTCAAAGCGGATCGGCCAGCAGGATGATCGCGTCGAACGGGGCTAGCGTAAGCTCACCGGTTACGGCCTGGCCATTGTTGATATCCGGCGCCTGCGTTCCGTTGATACGGTGAATGCCAGTGCGATTCAGGCTTCCGGCAAGGTCCGAGGCTGCGAACGTGTATGCTTGCTCGAGCGGATTCACGAGCACGAACCCGTTTACAAAGTCCCGCCGCCAAGGGCCGAACCCTCCCTGCATGATCGGGAGATTGTCGATGGCCACTTCTCCGCCATTATCTAAATAGATGTTGAAAGTCCACGTTCCGGGACCAGGAACGGTGAACGGAATCGTCGCGGTCCCATGGTCTCCGGTCACTCTTCCCAGGACACCGTAATTGTCGAGCTGCGCTCGGGTCTGGTAATCCACTATGTCCACACCGAGGTCCCAGTCAAACGTCGAGAGAATGCGCCAATCGAAGGTCACCAGGTAGTTGCCCGGTGGGAACTGTACCAGGCTCGGGTTCGTCTCGATTCCGACGGTGGTTTGCTGGGTGTGGTTCGGGTTGCTGATCACCAGGCTGGCCGACCCGTCAATTACGTCGCTCGGGTTTTCAGAAATGTACACACTCCCGCCTTGGTTGTTATTGACATTAAAGACCGAAGGGACGGCGCCGTTCTCGAAGTTTTCCTGAAGGAAGACGGGCCCCGGGGCGGCCAGCTCGGTTGCGGTGGTCACCGCGTCGCCCAGATA
>CAZARO010000248.1:0-7160 GCA_964487165.1 uncultured Solibacteraceae bacterium
ACCTCATCCAGATCGAACGCGACGCCGCGGCGCAGTTTTTCACCCAGGTGCTGCGCAAGAAGGACGAGGCGTTTCTGCTGTCCTTCGGCGAAGAGGCCGAACTGCTGCAGGATTACACCAATTCTCCCAAGCTGTTGATCGCGGGGATGCGCGATCTACGGGTGAGCTCCGGCGTGGGAGGCTTCGGGCCGGGGCCGGTTCCCACGGCGGGACAGCCGCGCGGTACGGTGCTGTACGACGCGGTGTATCTGGCGGCCAGCGAAAAGCTGAAGAACGAAGTAGGCCGCAAGGTCCTGGTGGTGATTACCGACGGCGTGGATGAAGGCAGCCGCCTGCCCATTTCCGAGGCGCTGATGGCCGCGCAGAAGGCCGACGCGGTGATTTACAGCATCGAATATGAGGACCCCGGGTTCTACAGCCGCGGCTGGGGTATCAGCATGGGTGGGGGCGCGGGAGCTGCCGCGCTGCACAAATTGTCCGACGAAACGGGCGGCCATGTGTATCGCGTAGACCGCAAGAACACGCTCGACGTAGTCTTCAAAGAGCTGCAGGACGAGATGCGCAGTCAGTATTCCATCGGCTACACTCCGCTCAACGACAATAAAGACGGCTCGTACCGCAAGCTGGAAATCAAGCTGTCGAATAAGGATCTCAAGGCGCAGGCACGCAAGGGATATTACGCGATTAAGACGGACTCGAGGTAGGGCACTCGGCCCTGTGTCGGTTTCCGGATTGAAACGAGAGGTCGGAGCACTTCAACAATTCAACAGATGGGGTGTTTATCGACCACGAGATGCTCTCACGGTCGCCATGGGGCGTATCTCCTTGAAATTTAAAGAATTATTGACATGCTACTGGAAACTCGATATGCTGTGCACATGCCGCCTGTCCAGGAACAGATCATGAGGACCCTTCAGGAAGCGCAAGAAGCGCTAACGATGGCGGACTTGGTTGGGCGCGTACGCCAGCACGTAGCAACGCAGTCAACGATCACGATTCGTGCCGCCGTCCTGCCGCTGATCACCTTACGACGGGTCGAGCTTACGACCGAGAGAAAGCTGCGGCTGAAAGCGTGACTGCCTTTCGCTGCTCCGGCCTTCGTGTCCCTACGTTCTGAGCGGTTCATTTCAGAAGCTGAGCTGGGCTATCGAACTCCAGCCCAAGTAGACCGGGACCGTGTACATTACTCTACTGCGTTTGCACGGCTCGCTGAAGTCACGCAGGTGGTGTCCGCGGACCGCGGATACGTTTTCCACAACCGGCTTACACACTCGCTGAAAGTCGCCCAGATCGCGCGCCGTCTAGCGGAAAAACTCCTCCGTGAACAAGAGCCCTTGGCGGAGCGTCTCGGTGGATTGTGCCCCGATGTTGCTGAAGCCGCGGCGCTCGCGCATGATCTTGGGCATCCGCCGTTTGGCCATTTAGCCGAGAGAGCGCTCAATGACCTCTGCAAGGAGTATGGCCTGCCTGACGGGTACGAGGGGAACGCCCAGTCCTTTCGTATTGTGACCACACTGGCCATAGGCGACGCGCTCGACGAAAGAAATTCAAGCTTCGTTCCGGGCCTCAATCTCACACGAGCGACCCTCAACGGCATCCTAAAGTACCCGTGGCTGTACGGGACCAATCCGAAGAAACCGGAGAAGTGGGGGGCCTACCTCTCCGAAGCAGCTTATTTTGAATGGGCGCGTTCGGACCAGCCGCCCGGCCGTCGCGTAAAGAGCCTCGAAGCAGAGTTGATGGATTGGGCTGATGACATCACATTCTCGGTCCATGATCTGGTCGATTTCTACTGTGCAGGGCTGATCCCACTGGAGCAACTCAACTTGGCCACCAGCGCCGACGATGAATCTCAGGAACGAACAGCATTTCTCTCCGAAGTCTTTGAGCGATGTGCCGAGTTGGCCAGCCGCGCGACGGAACTAAAGAGCGTTTTTTCCGAAATCTGCGACTTGTTTCCGCTGAACCGTCGGTACGTGGGATCGCGAGAGCAACGATGTGGGCTCTGGCAATTCATAACAGTGCTGATCTCCCGATATGTAGAGGCAATCAGGCTTGTCGAGCCTGATGCAAGCGGACGCTGTGTCAAGATAGAGAAGGCGGCGGAAGACGAAATACGGATGTTGAAGGAACTAACTTGGCACTACGTCATTCTTCAGAACGAACTCGCCACTCATCAGCGGGGCCAGCGCAGAATCGTTGAGTGTGTCTTTCGCGATCTTCGCGGCGCGGCGGACGAAAAGAAGTCCTGGAATCTGTTCCCTCCATTTTTCAAGGACGAGATTCGTGAAGCAGACGGCGACAGCATGGAGATCACACGATCCGTCACGGATTACATCGCAGGCATGACCGAAAAAGAGGTTCTTCGGACATACCGCGCGCTCTCCGGACCGGCCTAAGAGTTCCGCGACGCGACCGGCTCCCGTCCCTGTTCCTTCAGAACTTCCAATGCCCCGGCAATGGCCTCGCGGATGTTGTGCTGGAGTTCATCCACGGTCTCCCCGTGAGAATAGCAGCCAGGGAGGGCTGGAACTTCTGCCCAAAATCCGCCTTCCGGATCTTCGTGGATGGCCCTTAACTTAACTACTACTGTGAGGAATCAACGCGCCAAAGGATGAATGAAAGTCGTTGCGCCGGTAGCCGAATTTCCAGCGGAGCCATTCCCAGGCCGTGACAAGGAACATCGGGGGCTTGACGACGAGCGGGCGTGGAGCCCATGGCTCCCAGGGAGCTTGCATGGCGACGGTCATGCCCTCGCGCTGCAGGCGCAAGAGAACATACAGAAGGTCCGCATTGATGGCGGAGGCGGGTTGAACCAGTATCACTCTCGAAATCCCGTGGTGACGGAAGTAGTCCGCGCTGGGAAAGTCAGTCGATGCGACGAAGGAGCGGTTGTCGAGCCAGCCGGGTTCGCCGGGAAAGCCGCGGCGATTACCGTCGACCAAAAAGACCGGCGGGGCTTGCTCGGATAAACGAAGCGATGCCAGTTCCCTCGCCGTACCGCAAATCGCAGTGAGGATCGAGGACATGTCGACCACCACCGGCGGGCCAACGGGTTGGGAATCGAAACCCGCATTCGGGCAGGCATTGTACGCGAGCACTGGCCGATAGCCAGCGCGCGCCATGGCGACGCCAGCCGACACGCCCTCAGCACCGGGCAAGTCGGCAACGATCGCCGTATCGGGGCATAGCACGACGTGCCAGTCTCGAACCGGATAGTCGTCAGGGCCGTGAGCCTCAGGCCTGAGAAAGGGGAAAACAACCGGCTTGACCCACTGGCTCCATGGCGAATTTTCCGGCCGCCAGATCTCATAGATGTCTTCGTTCGTCATGAGCAGCCCGCCCGATCGATGAGAAGTGGCGCCTCGAGGGCGGCGCCGTCGGTAACCTGGTGCGTCGAAAGCCGCACGTAAGCGCCCGCTGCGCGTCCGCCGACCACAAAGACACCGACACAAGGAAATAAGGGCCCGCGGCGGGATTCCAGCGCGAGGGTGGCAAAGCGCCGCTGCGCCACCCATTCAGAAGGATGGCGCTGGGCTCGCCGAATTGCCTGCTCCCGATCTTTGCGCGCCAAATCGCCCACCATGAGCACCCGATCTCCGGTGTTAGAGTAGCAAGCCTTGAGGACCCATGCATCCCATTCGGCAGAGATTTCGCGCGGATCGCGACACTCGGGCATGAGCGCCTGCCAGGCGGGGCAGTTTTTTGCCCCTCGAAAGAGCAGCGGAAACCGCTTGCTTTCGGATATCGCCGAGCTGGCCGGATTGAGCACCGGAATGTCCTTACTCGCCAGAAGATGGCGCCATCGAGTGCTCGATGGGAGGGCACAGATCCACTCGATCTGATAGAAGCGAATCACAGCGGAGACGGTTATGCGCGAGCCAGACAAGGTGCAGCACCCGGCACGCGTCCAATCGAGTGCGGCGGGAGTCTGGATCAGGCTGGACGCGATCTTACGCGACTCCAGTTCGGTGCGGAAGGTCCGGAGAACCTGCTGGTCTTCGAGGTACCCGGGAGCGCTCAGGAGAGCGACATGTCCCGTGGGCGCGAGTGATTCGATGCGCCGGCCCCAAGCGTCCAGCGGCGATTCCGGGCAGTCCAGGCCGGCGTAGAACGGCTGATACAGTTGCGGGAGTGACGCGCCCTCCCGCCATCCGCCAGGCACATCGGTATTGGCCTCGGAGACGCGCCAGCCAGCCGCTGTCGGATGAAAATCGAAGCGCATGGCGCGCGGGAGGTTCGGGGCTGGACGTCCGGCCGGGCCTCCGAGGATGTCGCGGATGATTCGAGGGATGCCGATGGCCGACAGGTCGCGCGGTTTTTCCAGGGTGAGGGATTCCAAGTTCTCCGTCTCGGCTGCGAGGGCCTCCGCGGAAGCGCAAATGCGGTCCCATTCTCTGCCGGGCAGCACCAACGGGTGTTCGCAGAGGACGCTGACGTCGCCGACTTGTGTGTCCCACTTGTGAAAGCGCAGGTGTAGTTGACGCTCGATACTGCGCAGGGCGCTGGGATCGATCGGCGGCGCCAGCGCGATGGGCGGGGCAGCGGTGGCGGCGCGATTGGTGTGGTCAGTCAATCATGTGTCCCCCGATGCTGAAGCTTCCTGGCCTCTTCGATGAGCACGTTGGTGGTTTCCTTTAGAAAGTCAGCGATCGCGTCGAATTCCTCGGCGCCGTATTTCGCCAATAGCTTCGACATCCTGGCGCCTTGCCCTTCATAGAGCCGGTTGACCTCCCGAAGCTTTTCGGGAACACCGTGAACCGTAACCCGCCGGCGATCCTCGGCGCCGCGCTCACGCCGAACATATCCAGCGTTCTCCAGCCGGTCAATCAGAGCGGTAACCGCAGCCCCGGTCAGCCCGGTCTCGTCGGCGAGGGCTCCGGCTGACATCGGCTCCCTCCCCAGCAGCCGAAGGACTTTGAGGTCGGTGGCGTGCAGGCCGAGTCTTTCGGCCACCGCCGAGTGGAACAGCACAACCCTGGCAGCAAACTGCTGTACGAGGGGGACATAAATTTTCATCCGCGAGCTTGACATGCACTCCGTTCCATTAGATCATCTAATTAAACTATCTAAATATTAGATGCCCGAATTGAGTATACCAGACTCCCCAGGAACTGAACATGCCGACACTCGACACGAACGGAATTTCGCTTTATTATGAGCTTCACGGAAACCCGTCGAACGCTCCCGTCCTCCTTCTTACCGGCTTAGGCGGCGTAGGCAAGAGCTGGGGATCGCAGATCCAGCGCTTTGCGGAAAGCCACTACGTCATTGTGCCGGACCACCGGGGAACGGGCCAAACTACGCACGCCCCCGATGGCTACACCACGCAACAGCTCGCCGACGACATGGCCTCGCTGGTGGAACAGCTTGCTCTCGGACCGGTACATGTGGTCGGCTCCTCCACTGGCGGCGCAATCGCGCAGTACATGGCTTTAGACCACCCCCGGACGATGCGCTCCCTCACCATGTCGTCGTCCTTCGCTCACCTCGACTCTTACGCGCAACGCGAGTTTGCAGTGCGGCGCAAAATAGCCGCCGAATGGGATCCGCAATCCCAGTACGCCGCCTATGCGCTGTTTCTCTTCTCTCCGCGATTCACGCGCGAGCATCCCGAAAAAGTGACGGCGTGGATCGAACGGGCGTCTGCGCATCCCGCGGGACAGGAGGATCGCGAAATCGCTCTCAAGCGGATCGACATGGTCGTGGCCCACGATACGCGCCCGTACCTGGCTGACATCCGGCAGCCCTCGCTGGTCCTGTGTGGCGACCATAACTTCTGTACGCCTTTACCGCTTTCCGAGGAGATCGTCCGGGGTGTGCCGGGTGCGGAACTGGTTGTCTTTGAAGACAGCGGCGAGCTGATCGAACTCGAAAGAGAAGAAGATTACTTTCGGACCGTTACCGGCTTCCTCGCACGCCATTGATCGCCCCGTGTTCCCGGGAGGCCAGCCGTTGGCGGCGAACCGTTGTGATAAACGTGGAGCATGGAATCGCTTCAGCTCCTGACGCAAGCCCAGCGGTTACAGGCCCTCGCGCAATCCGGACTCGCATACGCGAATAATGCCTATGACCGCGAGCGTTATGAAGAGATCAGGGCGATCAGCGTCAGGTTGCTCGAAGAACTCACGGAGGAGCCTTTCGAAAAGATCGTCCGCGCATTCGCCTCCGAAGATGGATATCAAACGCCGAAGATCGATATCCGGGCCGTGCTGTTTCGAGGAGGACAGGAGATCCTGCTGGTCAAGGAAAAAGTTGACGGCGGGAGGTGGACCTTGCCGGGCGGCTGGGCAGACGTAGGATATACTCCCTTCGAAGTTGCCGCAAAGGAGACACAAGAAGAGACGGGACTGCTGGTTGAGCCGGTACGCTTACTGGCTCTCTTCGACAAACGGAAACATCCCCATCCTCCGCAGCCTTGGTACGTCTATAAGGCTTTCATTCAGTGTGACATTCGGGGCGGCACACTTAGTCAGGATACGGCGGAAACGGGTGGCGCACGTTGGTTCCGGCAGGGGGAGTTAGACAATATCGATTTATCGGTTGATCGAACGACACGATCCCAACTGGACACGTTATTCCAATTCGCGGCAGACTCCGGGTTGCCGACGCTCTGCGACTGATTGGCGTGTGAAATCTGAAGCGGGATACCGGACTAGCGGCGCCAGATTCACTTCGTCTTGCCCTTCCGGCCGCCGCTGACCTGCGCTTTCCTGCTTCGCCCCGACTTCCGCAAAGGATCCGCCGGCTTGTAGTGGAGTCCGGCGGAGAGAACTTCCACCAGTCGCGAGAGAATCTTCGCCCGCGCCCAGTACTTGTCATTCCCTTCCACCAGGGACCACGGAGCCAGCGTCGTGCTGGTCTTCACCAGCATCTCTTCGACGGCTTCCTCGTAGGCGCCCCACTTGGCGCGGTTTCGCCAGTCATCCTCGGTGAGCTTCCAGGCTTTGTACCCGATCGCCTTGCGCTCCTCAAAGCGGCGGAGTTGCTCCTCCTGCGAAATGTGGACCCAGAACTTGACCAACAACGCCCCGAAATCGTGCAACTGGCGCTCGAATGCGTTGATCTCCTTGAACGCCCGCTGCCATTCGTTTTCCTTGGCGAACCCCTCCACCCGCTCCACCAGCACCCGGCCATACCAGGAACGGTCAAAGATGGCA
>CAZARO010000249.1:0-7149 GCA_964487165.1 uncultured Solibacteraceae bacterium
GGGAGCGGGCGGGAGAACACCGACGAAGCCTACGGCGCGATGAGCGACTCGGCTGGCCACTTTTCAGTTGCGGGGATGCCGCCCGGACGCTACAGGGTGCTCGCTGAGCGTACAGGCTTTGTCCACGTGGCAGATGGCGCAGGCGTAAGCCTCAAAGAGGGCCAACAACTCACCGACCTGAAAGTAACTATGGTGCGCGCCTCGATGGTTACCGGCCGTGTGGTGGACCAATATGGCGACCCCGTTCCGCAAACGAATGTACAGATCATACCGCCGGCGTCAGCCAAACTGTCGGCTTTCGTGGGCGTTCGCCAGTTTGTACAGAGCAACAGCCGCGGTGAGTTCCGCATCCTCACCGGGCCGGGGAAATATTATCTGGAAGCGATGCCCGAGCGCTCCGGCACGGAGGGGCCGCCAGAAGTACGCAGCGACGGCACGGCAGACGCGATCTACGGCCCCACATTCTACCCCAGCGCGGCCACCAAGGACCGTGCGTCGGTGGTGGAAGTGGCAGCGGGACACGACGTGGATGGCCTCGAGATCCACCTTACGGCACAGGTATCCCAGCGGCCTTTGAGCGTCAGCGGCACGGTGACGGGAATGCCTGCGTTCATGGGAATTATCGTCCTGTTTATGCCGCCGAACGGCGAGAACTCGATGGCTTACACCGGCCCGGACGGCAAGTTCTCCATCTCGGGATTGGCGCCGGGGACTTATGACGTAATTGCGAGAAGCGGCTCTAATAAGAAGGTTCTGATGGGCCGGACGCGGGTCACGCTGGATACCAGCGACGTTACGAACTTGGAGGTGTCGCTGAGCGAGCCGGGCGAATTGCTGGGCACTCTGGAAATGGTGGGCGGGCAAACTCCCGCGGGAAAACGGACGGTCGCCCTGCAGCCTGCCGGTATGGTCCCTTTTTTCGAGCATGCCTCCGCGGAAGTGGATGCCGACGGCTCCGTCCGGATCGCCGGCGTTTGGCCGGGCAAGTTTCGTCTGACGGTGAATCCACTTCCCGACACGGCGTACGTCAAGACTGTGGAACTCGATGGCGAAGCGGTTACGGATGGCGTGATCGAGGTCGCCGGCGGACGCGTTCCGCGGGTGAAGATCACGGTGGGGCTGGACGGCGCGGTGGTTTCCGGCAAAGTCCTGGACAAGGACGGCGAAGCGCCGGCAGTGCCCCTGGGTATATTTCTGCTGGCGGATCCCAAGGAGATCAATGGAGCCACGAGCACGGAGCTGGAAGACGGGAAGTATAGCTTCAAGGGGGTTCGTCCCGGCAAGTACCGTCTGTTCGCCCTGGATTACGCGCTGCTTCCCGAAGATTCCGATACCGCCCAACGCGAAGAGACGATGCAAAAACTGTTTGCCGCGGCGGAAGAGATCGAGGTGCGGGCCGGCGATCGGATCACCAAAGATTTGCACCTTACTGCGAAGGAGGCGGTCGATGACAAGAAGCAGTAAGTGGGCGGCGCTGCTTGCCCTGGCTGTTGCCGTGCCCGCCTGGGCGCAGGAGAAGGCCAGCGTGACCGGCACCGTTACCAATTCGCTAACCGGCGCACCGGTGTTGCGAGCACACGTCATCTTGCGCGGCGGGCAGCAGAAATTCGGCGCCTTGACCAATGGGGAAGGTAAGTTCTCGATCGCCGGAATCCCGCCGGGCAGTTACCTGGTTACGGCGGAGCGAGTGGGCTTCGCACCTCCGGCAGTGTCGTTCCGCGCGCCGCAACTGGCACTGCGCGCGGGAGACGCCAAAGATTCCGTCGATGTGAAGCTCACGCCGGTCGGGGCCATCGCCGGGCGCGTGCTGGATGCCGACGGAGAGCCCATCCAATCAGTGGACGTCTCGGCCGAAGGGCCCCAAAGCCAGGAATCGGCCATCACCGATAACAAGGGACAATATCGTATCGACGGCCTGGCTCCGGGTAAGTATCGCCTCAAAGCAACGCCGGAGCAGCGGCACCTTCCTCCGGAACTCCGCACCGACGGATCCAAGGAATTTCATTATATGGCGACGTTTTATCCAAGCGTTGCGACGTCGAAAGGGGCGACCCGGGTTGCGGTCGCGCCTGGCGGCGAAGTGAGCGGCATCGATATCGCACTGCTCAGCACTCCGCTGATCGAAGTAAGCGGCAAAGTTCTGGACGTGCCTGCCGGGGCGAAAGGCCTGTCGATCGATGTGACGCGCTACGAGGGGACGGAGTTCGCGGACGATTTTCCAGTGCCTGGCGTGAAGGCCGATGGGTCGTTCGTGATATGGGGGCTCGATCCCGGTAAGTATTCCGTGACGGCTGAGGTGGGCAGTAACGGCGGCAGCTCTCTGCAGTCTGCGCCGTTCGAACTGGAAGTGGGATCGAGCAATATCGAGCACGTCGAACTGCGCTTCATTCCGCCCTTCGACCTCACCGGCCAATTGCAATTCGAAGACGAGCAGGCGAAGGAGGCCCCCAAGATGGCGGACAGTTCGCGGCGGGCGATGGAGCGGCAGCTGTCGTTGCAACCCTTGCACGAGGCCGGCATGATGACGCCGCAGGCGGAGATCGGCGAGGACGATTCCTTCAAGCTGGAGAACGTCGAGGCCGGCCGATACCGGGTGCAACTCTCCCTGGGCAATGCTGCGTACGTGAAATCTCTGCGCCTGGGCGCCGTTGAAACCGACGGCGACATTCTGGACGTGCGCAACGGGTCGGGCGGTGGTGTGTTGACCCTGATGGTGAGTACGGCTACGGGCGAGATCAACGGGACAGTGAGCGATTCCAAGGGGCCGGTGGCCGACGCGATGGTCGTGCTGTTGGCGGAGAGCGGCAACGAGTCCGAGGCAATGTCTACCGATCCCGGCGGGCACTATTCGCTGAAGCACCTTCGTCCCGGCAAGTACAGGCTGGTGGCCGGGGGCGACGAAGCCATGATGATGAATCGCGGCGCCCTGGAGGAGTACGAAGATTTTGTCGCTACCGTAGAGCTTCACGCGGGCGATAAGATCACGCAAGATCTGAAGCAGATTCCGGCGGGGAAGTTATAACTTCAGGTCCCAGAACTGCTGCACCAGGTCGACGCCGAAGGCATGGTGCGGGCCTTCTTCAGCGAGTTGGAATCCGGCGCGCTGGTAGATGCGGCGCGCGGCGTGCAGGTTGTTCTGGGTCCAGAGAGTCAGCTTGCGGTAACCGGCCTCGCGGGCGAAACCGATGCAGGCGTCCACCAGCCTGGTACCGATGGAGTGGCCGCGTGCCGAGGGTTCCACCAGCAGCAAGCGGAGTTTGGCCACGGTGGGCGTGTGCTTCACCAGAAAGACGCAGCCGGCTCTTTCGCCGTCGAGCTCGGCGATCCAGCAGCGTTCGCGCGCCGCGTCGAAGTGCGTCAGGAACTTGCCGGCGATCTCCGCTACCAGGCCTTCGAAAGTGTCATCCCAGCCGTATTCCTGCGTATATATTTCGCCGTGGCGCGCCACCACCCATCCGATATCGCCCGAGCGGTGGGTGCGCAGGGTGACGGCTTTCGCGGCGGGTGCGGGTACGCCCAGCAAGTGCTCGATCGCGGCCATGGAATCAGTGAGGCGCTGCTGCTCGCCGTCTTTCAGGCCGGCCAGCATCTCGCCCGCCTGCGTGCGCGAGAGCGCATCCAGTCGCGCGAAGGCGGTACGGCCCTTGGCGGTCAGGTGGAGATGATTGACGCGGCGGTCGTCTTTGGATTGCGAGCGGGCAACAAGTTTGCGGCGCTCGAAGCTGGCCAACAGGCGGCTGAGGTAAGCGGGATCGAGCGAGAGGTCGGAGGCGAGATTCGAGGAGCGCGTTCCGGGCCGATGAGCGATTTCGAAGAGCACGCGGGCTTGCGTCAGCGAGAAGGGAGTATCGAGCAGTCCCTCGCGCAGGAGGCCGATACGGCGGGTGTAGAAGCGGTTGAAGCTGCGCACCAGCTGGATTCTCTCTTCGGAGACCGGCATGCGCCCAGTGTACGCGAGACTAATTGACTGAGTCAACTATCTGGACTGGAGGGCGGATCTTGGCTGGACCGATTGCCAATCGGCCGCAGATCGCCCAATCTGCCCTTCAGAACGGCAAACCGCAACCAAAAGAATATTCACCACAGAGGCGCAGAGACACGGAGAAAATCAAAGTCAAAACCGGAGGGCACAGAAGTGGCAGAGGCCACACAGAGGTGCGATCCTCTAGGGGATCAACGTCTCAGCGCCTTCGGCTCGCGAGAATCGTTGCGGCTTGCCAATCGGTGCGCAGGATACCATCCTGGGATACCATCCTGCCCCGCAATGCGCTGCGCGCAAGCCTTCAGCTGTCAGCTTTCAGCGGTCAGCTTTTGGATCAACGCCGTGAGCATGCGCTTGATTTCCGTGGTCTGCTCGGCCAGTTTTTGGTAGTCGACGGCTTCCAATAGCCCAAGATCCTTATCCTTAGCCAGCAAGAGGTGATACTCTCAGTTCGCTCGCCGAGCCGCGTGCCATTCCGCAGAACCTTCCGAATTCCGCCACCCCCTCCCGACCGCAGCCCTCGGCCAGATTGGCGCCGCTGGAGGCACCGGAGCGACGGATTTGGGAGGTCAAACCATATGCCTCGGCACGGGGAAAGTGGGCGGTGACCCTGTACACCTCTAGGGTAAGCTGATGCGCCTTTCCCCATACCTTTAATTGCCGGAGATCTTTCACGGTCTCCCCTGCGCCGAGCTACTTGGCGACGCTCAGCGAAATGGCGTTCCGCCGGTGTACCGTGGTTCCGAGTTTCCAATTCACAACCAAATTCCTGGAGGAACGCCATGAAACAGTTTATCGCCAGATTCGAGGATCGGATCCAAGGCACCCTCAGCGGTTTTTCGTGTCGTCTTTCGCGGTTCCTTGCGGCGCCTGGCACATTCCTAGGGAATGGAGATGTACCTCATCCAAAACAGCATTCTATGCAAACAATATCAGGATCACGTCAAGCGAGTGAGCCAGGAACTGAAGGAAGCTTCCCTGGAACCGTTTCGCCGCGAGCAACATCCGATCCGGCATATATACGATTCCCGGACTGATAAAGACGAGCGTTTAAACCCCCTGCACGCAGAGATCTTCCGTAAATTCTCCACCCAGTAGTCAGCTGATAGCTGATAGCTTAATCTTTCCTAAACGCCATCCCCGCGAAGCTCACCACGCTGCGTTCGTCGATATTCCACTGCTCATACCGCAGCAGCTCTCCGCGGGCCTCCGGCGCGGTCTTCAGAAACGTATAAAAGGGTGACGAGCCGCACCACTTCAAATCGTCGTGCCGCTCGCGCACCAGGTCCCAAAAACCGTCGGCATCCATGGCGTTGATCCGCCCGATCCTCTGCTCGTCGCGGCCTGCCACGCCCTCCATCACGCCCTCGCCCGCGCGGCACTCGAAGCGATCCTGATAGCGCGAGCCCATGTGCGCCATGTCGACCCCCAGGATCCAGAACAGGCGGTCGCCTTCGCGGTCGCGCAGTTCGCCGAGCGCATCCAGGAAACGCTTCACGCCGTCGTTGTCCTCAGGCTTGCCGCCCCGATAGATGCTCTGCGCATACTGACCGCACAGTATCGGCAGCACCTTCACGTTGGCGCCCATCAGGTGCTGCAGGAAAATCATTTGCAGCTCCACGGTGTGCTCGAACGAGTGGCAGTAGTCCTCCATTTCGATCGCGCTGCCGCCGCGCTCCGCCAGCCAGTCCACCAGGCGCGTGTCCGTCTCGCTGTCGCCCAGCGGAGTGCGAAAATTCTTGCGCGTGAGACCGAATTTTTCCGGCGCGCCATAGTGCGAAGTGGCCAGAATCACGAAGGTGCGGTCGCGATGCTCGGGCCGCAGCATGCGATACGCCGCCTGGTACGATTGCCATCCGCCCGAGGGGCTCACGTGCGGAGCCGCGATGGCGAACAGCCCGTCTGCGGGCTCCGCCGCGGCCGCCGAGCCATCGCCATCGGCCATATATTCCACCATCGTCTGCCGCAGTTCTTCCACGTCCTCCGGGTAGGCCGACCCCGCGTGCGACGGCTCACGCACCGGTTTCTCGGCGAACTCGCGCTTCTTTTCCTGCTGCATGCGCGCGAAATTCTCGTCCTCCAGAAAGCCCGCTTTGCCCAGCGTCTCCACCAGGTGCCGCGCGATTTCCTCGGTCTCCAGCCGGCCGGTGATGCGCGCCAGCGTGGCCCGCAGGTCCAGGTCGCTGTGCCGCCCGTCGAAGCATTCCAGGCACTCCACCAGCGGCGGCGGGACAATCAGCATGGCATCCGAGAAGCGGTACGGATCGCGAATGAAAAGGCCAGGATCCTCGGGGGAAGGCGAGGGCATGAAGTCCAGCGTCATGCGCAGACGGGGCAGTTGTTGAGGCAAGTTCTATGGTATCGCAGGGCCGGCAATTTCCGTGCCCTTCCGCGCCAGTTCCCGATACTTCCGCAGCAGCTCGTACATCACCACGCCGCCCGCCGTTGCCACGTTGAGCGAGTGCTTGGTTCCCAGCATGGGAATGCGCACATACGTGTCGCACAGCGCCGAAATCGCCGGCTGCAAGCCCTCAAGCTCGTTGCCGAAAGCCACGCAAACCGGGAAACGCGGCGCCCAATCGTACAGGTCGACCGCGTGCACGCTGGTCTCCACCGCGGCGATCTCGTACTCCCGCGCGCGCAGGGTGCGAATCAGCTCCACGCCGTCCAAGGTGTGCTCCCACGCCACGGTATCGTCCGCGCCCAGCGCCGTCTTGGAAATCTCCTTTCGCGGCGGCTTGCCGGTGATCCCGCAGAGGTACAGCTTTTCGATGGCGGTGGCGTCCGCGGTGCGGAAGAACGCGCCCACGTTGTACATGCTGCGGATATTGTCGAGCACCACCGCCACCGGCAACTGCGCGATGCCCTGATACGGCGCGCCGCCGCTGGTTACCTGAAAGGGAACGCGGTCCATGATGTTAAACTAAGCACATCAGCAACCATGTTGTCGATTGTGATCCCCATTCACAACGAGGAGCATTCCATCCTCCCGTTGTACGACCGTCTCTCGATCGTCCTGGAACAGCTTCAGCGGCCTTATGAGATCCTGTTCGTGGACGATGCTTCGTCCGACCGCAGCTTCGAGCTGCTGGCCAACCTGGTGGAGACCGACGGCCACCTGAAGGTCATCCGCCTGCGCCGCAATTTCGGGCAGACGGCCGCGCTTT
>CAZARO010000250.1:0-7144 GCA_964487165.1 uncultured Solibacteraceae bacterium
CGCCTGTGGATCGGCACCTACCTGGGCGGCCTGGGCCGGATCGATGCGCCCACCGCCGACCATTTCACGGTGCGCATCTACGATGCCTCTCACGGCCTCAACAGCGACGAAGTCACCAGCATTACGGCCGACAAGTGGGGCCGCATTTACGCCGGCACCGTCCGCGGCGTCGACCGTCTGGACCCGGATACCGACCGCGTGATCCACTACACCACCAACGACGGCCTGGCCAACGATACGGCAACCCGTGCCTGGCGTGACCACCGCGGCTGGCTCTGGTTTGGGAGTACCAAAGGCCTCTCGCGCCTGATTCCCGAGCCCGGCCGTCCGTCCGCGCCGCCACCTATTCGCATTACCGGCCTGACTATCGGGGCCGCGCCCCACGCCATCTCGCAACTGGGGGAAAGCTCCCTCTCCGGCCTGGAGTTCTCCACCGGCGAAGTGCAGATCGCGTTTTCCAGCGTCAACTTCGAGGCCGGCGAGGTACTGCGCTATCAATATCGCCTGGACGGAGCCGGCGGACAATGGAGCGCGCCCGTCGACCAGCGCAGCGTCAACCTGGCCGGCCTGAGCCCCGGGCCGTATCGTTTTCTGGCGCGCGCCGTGGATAGCCGCGGCCAGGTCTCGGAGCAGCCGGCCAGCATCGAGTTCCGCATCCCGCCTCCCGTCTGGGGGCGCCTCTGGTTTCGGCTCCTCTTCCTCGCCGTGGTGGCCCTGATGCTGTACGGGTTCTACCGCTTCCGCCTGAATCGCATGCTGGAACTGGAGCGCATTCGCATGCGCATCGCTACCGATCTGCATGACGATATCGGGTCCAGCCTGTCGCAGATCGCCATCCTGAGCGAAGTGGCGCGCCGTCCGGGCGAGGCCGGTACGGATGCTCTCGACCCGTTGGGGGGCATCGCCCGCATCTCGCGTGAGCTGGTGGACTCCATGTCGGACATCGTATGGGCCGTCAACCCGAAGCGCGATAACCTGTTGGATCTCACGCGCAGGATGCGGCAGTTCGCCGGCGAAATGCTGGTGGCGGGCGGCATCGAATTCACGTTCGACGCGGAGAGCGCGGGCAGCCATGTGGCGCTGGGCGCCGAACTGCGCCGCGAGGTGTTTCTGATCTTCAAGGAATGCGTCAATAACGCCGCCCGCCATTCGGGCGCCACTCAGGTGGACATTACTTTCGTCATGAGCGGCGGCTGGCTGCGGCTGACTATCCACGACAACGGGCGCGGTTTCGACCCGCTCCATCTTAGTAACGGCCACGGACTGGCGAGCATGAAGGATCGCGCCGCCACATTGCGCGGCACGCTGGAGATTCAATCGGCGGCCGGCGGCGGGACCACGGCGAAGCTCGCGGTCCCGCTGGCCAGGCACCATTGGTAAGTACGTGGGGCAGACGGTAAATCGACCGCTCCCTCGCGGTCGCGGCGGTAGGCTCTTGCACGCCATTCTGAGCCGCGCGCGCCAGCAAGCGGTGCTTCGAATCTTGCAACCTGCCCTACCTATTATTAGAAGTGAATGCGCAGGCCGAACTCCATTTGCCGCGGAGTGTTGGCCTGGCTGGTGATTCTGCCGAAGGTCGCCGGACTGCTCCAGTTGAGGCTGCCGCTACTGGGCTGCATATGATTCAGGATGTTAGTGAACTGGATGTTGAGGGTGGCGCCGACGCGGCCCTCCTTCCAGATGCCGATATCCTTCATCAGGGTGGAATCCAGATTCCAGGTGGGAAGGCCGCGCAAATTGCCGTAGCCGCCGCAACTGGTGTCGAGACCCAGGATGCACGGCCGGAGTTCGTTGTAGACCGCGGCCGGATTGGAGAACATATTCATGTGGGTCGAATTGTTGGTGCCTACCGCGACTCCCGCCAGGCTCGGCGCGGTGGGATTCGAGATCGTCGACCCGCTGTTGTTGTAATAGGCCGAGGAGGTAGCGGAAAGCGGGGCCGCGAATGTAGCGCAGTCGGCGGTGGAGGTCATACTTCCGGAACTGGACTCGCCGAATGCCTCGGCGCCCGTAAGAGAGCCCTCCGCGTAGGTGGCGCAAATGGCTGCCCCGCTCTGTGCGGTGAAGAGCGGAGACACCGTCCATCCGCCCAGAACGTGGCCCGCAATTCCGTGCTGCCCCGCATAGATCTTGGGAGCGTAATACACCGCGGCGTTGTACTGAAACTTGACGTCGAATCCGTTGGCTCCGTAATTGGCGTGCATGTCCCAGGCGTTGAGCGCGGTATTGGAACTGTTGGCCTGAGCCAGCGGCGCGGTGCCGAGGGCGCGGCCCCAGGTGAAGTTCGAGATGGCCGTCAAGCCGTGGTACTCGGTGGTTTTGAACGTGGAGTAGAGAGCGTTATAGTTTCCGAACCCCATGCTGGTGGTTAAAGCGAGTGATGTGGCCTGCAGCGGAGAGACTCCTCCGCCCGCGCCGCTGATCATGGTGCGGCCGAGCGTCCAGGAGGAAGCTTTGTTGATGGCGTTCCAGATATCTGAGACGCCGGCTTCTTTGAAAGTGGACGTAAGTTTGGAAGCCACCGCGGCGGTGCAACTGGCATAGCCCGCGCAGTAAGCGGAACTGGCCCCGCCGAGCGCCGTTTCAAAGAAAGGCTGCGCGCCTACACTACCCGGGGTCGCACCCGCGAAATACAGGGCTTGGGCGACCGCCGCGTAAGCTTGCGCGAAGCTCTGGCCGCCCAGAGTAGTCATGTAGGGCACGTCGTCGAGGTTCAATTCCTGCAGTTCGTTGCGGATGATCCGGCCGATATAGCCGAGCTCGAGCATCATGTTGCCGTGGAACTGGCGCTGCAGGGAGATGCTCAGGTTGTCGGTGCGTTCCGGCTTGTAGTGGGGATCGAGGGTGTTGACGTCGCCGGCGGAAATCGCGCCGTTGTACCCCATATAGAATGGCTGCGCCAGGGTCTTCGAGGGCGCCGGCAGCGGCGCCGTCATGCCGTCGGTGCCGATGCGGAATACGTTGGTGGGGTCCACGTTGTTGGCGCCGGCGCAGGTGCCGTTCATATTTGGGCCGGCGCAGGTGACGGGCTGCAGCGGGCCGATTCCCAGCAGCGGCACCAGCACCAGGTTGACGCCGTTCAGCCGTCCGTAGATGCGCCCGTACCCGCCCCGCAGCACGGTTTTACCGTCGCCGAACAGCGAGCCCAGAACCCCGCTCGCGAATTTCGGATTCCACGCCATGGCCAGGCGCGGACTGAAGCCGCCGTAGAACGGGTCATAGGGATACTTCAAGCCGCCGCCGACGTTGCGTACGGTAGCGAAACCGAGGACGGGTTCGTAGACCTGTCCGGCGAGCGCCGCCTTTTCGCGCTGCGCCAGGTAGTTGGCGGCATCGACCTGTTCGCCGTCGGCGCCCACCACGGTCACCTGCTTGCCGTTGATCTCGTAGGGTGGCATTTCGAGCGCCCAGCCCAAGCTGTAAGTCACGGTGAACGTCGGCCGCATCTTCCAGGTGTCGCTGAAGTACACGCTGTAATACGGAATGATGCTCTGATCGAATGCCGGTTGGCCCACGGGATTTACCGTCAGATTGGTGCCGGAGCGGGTGTAGGCCACCTGCGGCTGGCTGACCATGCCGAGTACCTCGGCGTAGAGGTTGCGCCAGTTGCTGAGATAGCTGCTCCCCACGGTAGTCGGTATCCACTGCGAATTAGTGAGGTTGATGTTGGTGCTGGCGATCTGGTAGATGATCTGGTCATTGATGCCCGACCCGTTATCGGTGCGCATGTGGTAATCGAAATTCCGTTGGTAAGTGCCGCCGAACTGGATCAGGTGATTGCCTTTGAGCTTACTCACGTCGTCGCGGATCAGCTTATCCTGGCCGTCCCAGAAGCGCTGGCGGGTGCACTGCGTGCCCACGTTATAAGGAATCAGGGTGTTCGCGCAGGTGCTGCTCTCCGCCGTGGAATTGCTGTAGCCGCTGGCGATTTCGACGGCGCCGCCCAGGCCGGGAAGCTGCGGCGGAGCATTGGCCGAGCCCCACTGCCAGAAATTGCGCGTGTAATTGAAGCGGAATTCGTTAGTGGTGGTGGGCGTGAGATTGTTGGTCAGGCCGAGCACCAGGTAGCCGGGATTCTGTGGCCGGGGAGCCGTGGCCGCCGGTACCCCCAGGGTGTCGCCGGGCAGTAGGCCGCCGATGTCCGCCTGATTGTTGGTGAGGCTGATCAGGCGCATGTAGCGGTAAGTGGCGAAGAAGCGGACGTTCTCGCTGAAGTTATGATCCACACGGGCAACATAGGAGTTCTCCGTGAGCGGCTGCCGTATGGCGCCCAGGAAGCCCTGCACGTTATAAGTGTCCCCGCCGTTGGAGCCATAGCTCGGATCGTTGGGCTGCGGCATGTAAGACCAGATCTTCGACACCACCGGATTGAGCCCCAGATTGCGCGGGTCGCAGGAACCGGCGGGACATGCCGCCGGCTGATAAGTGGTCATCGCCCCGGTAATGGGGTTCGGGACGGTGACTGCCTGGGTATTCAGGTTATAGGGCAAATATGTGCCGGATGAATTGGGCACGAAAATCACGCCCGCGCGCATGGCATCGGTGGGAACGGGGCGTTCGTAATTGCTGACGTTGGGGTAGCGCAAGCCTTCGTAGTTCACGAAGAAGTAAGTTTTCCCGCCCAGAATTTTGGGCGTAAGCGGCCCGCCCAGCGTGCCGCCGAAACGATTGCGGTGGTTGGAAGCGAGCGGCGTGGCCCCCAGTTGCCCGGCCGAATTGGTGACCAGGGTATGATTATCGGCCCAGGTATTGGCGGCGCCCACGTCTGTGGCGTAGTAGTACCAATAGGCGGAGCCATGAAATTGATTGCTGCCCCGCTTGGTCGCCATCTGGATTTGCGAGCCCAGCGAGCTGTTAAAGTCGGCTGTCTGGCTGAATGACGATACTTTGAATTCCTCGATGCTTTCGACCGGGGTAGGCACTACGCCGGAGGGGACGCCGCCCTGCTGCGTGCCGCCCATGCCGGTGAAGTTGGTGCCGTAACGATTGGTCTCGCCCGACATATCGTCGGAGGCGTTTCCGCCGTCCAGCATAAAGGTGTTCTGATCTTCGTATGCGCCCGCCGTGTAGCCGCCCAAAGTTACTCCGGGTTGCAGCACGGCCAGCGTGGAAACGTCGCGGCCCAGGTTCGGCAACGCGATGAGCGCGGCCCCCGAAAGAGCCGTTCCCACGGCGGCGCTGGTGGTCTGCAGCTCCGCCAGGTTGGTCGCCACCACTTCGATGGTGGAGGTAGCGGTGCCAATCTGCAGGACGGCGTTGATGTTCAGCGTCTCGCCCACCTGAACCTGCTGCGCCCCGATCTTAAGGGAAGCGAAGCCGGGCTTCGTAAAGATGAGGTCGTAGGTTCCGGACGACACGCTGATAAAGACATAGCGCCCGGTTTCATTGGACGTGGTAGTCAGCGCCGAATTAGTGGACTTGTCTATCAGTTCAACCTGCGCGGCTGGCACCAGCGCCGATTGCTGATCGGTCACCTGACCGGTGATAGTACTGGTAGACGTAGCTTGGGGCCAAGCTGAAACCGTGCCGAGGAGAAACATAATCCCCGGCCAGATTGGCAACCGCTTACAGATAGACCTACCGTGGGTAGACTGAGACATTTGGACTCACCTCGAAGCCCTGTTATTGAACGTTACGATGGGGCCGTTCAGCAAGGCGGCACACGCCCGCTCAAACGGCCGAAAAACCTGCGCCCGAAGACGGACGAGGACTTCGGAATTCCGTGTGATTAGGTATTAATACACCTTATTGGCTCATGAAACAAGTGTTTCGGAACTTAAAATATTTATTGGCGCTATCGACAACACCCCTGCTAGGGCAAGAGGGCATCCTGCGGCCGATTGGCAGTTGGCCATTTGCTCCCTGACTGGCGGGCTGAAGCCCACCCCACCAGGCGGATCGACACATCTTGGTGGCGCGGGCTTCAGCCCGCGACTGGAGATTGGCCATTTTCCGTGGGGCAGGATGGCATCCTGCGGACCGATTGGCAATCGGTCCAGCCGGGCGCAAGCCCGGAAAAGCCGGCTGCAGGCTGAAGCCTGCCCCACGAAAAGGCTAGAGCCGAGCAGGAGGCGGACAAGCTGAAGCATGTCCTACACGCCCCACTTCCAAGCGCATATAATCAATGCATGCTGCGAGGGTGTGTGCCGGTGCTGCTCTGGGTACCGCTTCTGACGGCCGCGGACAATGCTCTGCCGCCTGCCGTCACTACGAAAGTCGACTTTGCGCGGGACATCGCCCCGCTATTCGAAAAGCGCTGCTTCATGTGCCACGGCCCGCAGCAGCAGATGAGCGGCCTGCGGCTCGACCAGAAGGCCGCCGCGCTGAAGGGCGGCAAGTCGGGCCCGGTGATCGTTCCGCACGATAGCGCCGGCAGCCGGCTCATCCGCCTGGTCGGCGGCGTATCTCCCGATAAAAAGGTGATGCCGCCGGCCGGCGCCCGCCTGACGGCCGCGGAAATCGGACTGCTGCGCGGGTGGATCGACCAGGGGGCCGAATGGCCCGAGAACGCTACCGTGACCGCGGCGGTGCGGCCGTCGCACTGGTCGTTCCAGAAAATCGCCCATCCCGACCCGCCCGCGGTGCGCAATCGCGCGTGGCCCCGCAATGCCATAGACGATTTCGTGCTGGCGAAACTGGAATCGGAAAGCATCGCGCCGTCCCCGGAAGCCACGAAATCCACGCTCATCCGGCGTCTCAGCCTCGACCTCACTGGCCTGCCGCCCTCGCCCGACCAAGTGCGCGATTTCCTGAGCGACAATCGCCCGGATGCCTATGAGCGCGTGGTGGATCGGCTGCTGGAGTCGCCCCATTACGGCGAAAAGTGGGCCCGCTACTGGCTCGACCTGGCACGTTACGCCGATAGTGACGGCTACGAGAAAGACCGCACGCGTCCTTGGGCGTGGCGATATCGCCAGTGGGTCATCGAGGCATTCAATCGCGATTTGCCGTTCGTCGAGTTCACCATCGAGCAGATTGCCGGCGACCTGCTGCCGCGCCGCAATCAGGAAATGCTGGTGGCCACCGGCTTCAACCGCAATACCCTGACGAATCGCGAGGGCGGCACCGACCCCGAGCAGTTCCGCGACGAACAGGTGCTCGACCGCGCCGCTACTTTGGGCACCGTCTGGCTGGGGCTCACGGT
>CAZARO010000251.1:0-7134 GCA_964487165.1 uncultured Solibacteraceae bacterium
AACTCTACCTGCCACAAAATCTGCCGCGGCGTCATCCCCATGGCCAGGGCCGATTCGCGCACCCCGGGGTCCACGCCGAGAATGCCGGTCACCGTATTGCGCAGAATCGGCAGCAGGGCGTAGAGACTGAGCGCCAGGATGGCGGTGTGCTCGCCGATGCCAATAAACGGCAGCAGAAAGCCGAAGAGCGCCAGGCTCGGCACCGTCTGCGCGATATTCGTGACACCCAGCACCCAGCGCCGCGCGGCCGGCCGGCGCGCCAGCAGGACCGCGGTGGGCAGCGCCAGGGCTGCCGCGATAGCAATGGTGATTGCCACCAGGCGCAAGTGCTGCAGCGAGAGCGAGAGAATCTCCGCCGCCAGGCCCGGGTTCAATCGAGCCTCTCATTCTCTTCGATGCAGTCGAGAAACGCCCGCGCCTCCCGCGTTCGCGTGGCCAGGAACTCCGCCGGGGTGGCGATGAACTCCAGCGTTCCGTCGCGCAGCAGCGCGATCCGCGAACCGAGCAGCAGCGCCTCGCGCACGTCGTGCGTGACGAACAGCGCCGTTTTGCGCACGGTGTCGCGCAGTTCCAGAAATTGCCGCTGCAATTCGTACCGCGTGATGGGGTCGAGCGAGGCGAAGGGCTCGTCGAAGAGGAGCAGCGGCGGGTCGGCGCCCAGCGCGCGCGCGATCCCCACCCGCTGCCGCTGTCCGCCGGAAAGCTGCCGTGGATAACGATGGCGGAATTCCGCCGGCGCGAGCCCCACCGTTTCGAGCAGCGACTCCACGCGCGCGGCCACGCGGGCGGGCTCCCATTTTTCGAGGCGCGGCACCAGCCCGACATTGGCTTCCACGGTCCAATGCGGAAACAGGCCGGCGTCCTGGATCACGTAGCCCATGCGGCGGCGCATTTTGACGGCGTCCCACTGCAACGCTGCACGGCCTTCAAATCGGATCTCGCCCGCCGACGTTGGAACCAGCCCGTTGACGGTTTTCAGCAGCGTGGTCTTGCCCGATCCACTGCGGCCCAGCAGCACCACGGTTTCGCCCTCTTCCACGGTCAGGTCGATATGGCGCAGCACCGGCCGGCCGGACAGCGAGCAGGAGACATCGCGGATTTCGAGAATAGCGGAAGGCACTGCCAGTTCTCATGGTACATGGCTCGCGGGCCAGTTGCGCTGACAGTTTCGTCTTGTCCTGTTGCAAAATTATTATGGCTATAGTAGTCTTGCATATCAGCATAGTAATTCCGCTATGATGCTACCGAAACTGACCAAGCTGGAACTGCAAATTATGGAAGTGCTCTGGACCCGCGGCCCCTGCGCCATCCGTGAAATTCAGGAGGCTTTCCCCAAGCGCGGACGCCCCGCTTACACCACCATTCAGACCACGGTCTACCGCCTGGAGACCAAGCAGACTCTGCGCCGTATCAAGAAGATCAGTCACGCCCACATTTTCGAAGCTTCCATCTCCCGCGCCGACGCCCAGGGCCGTTTGATCGACGATCTGCTGGCCCTGCTCGGCGGCCGGCTGCAGCCCGTCATGGCGCACCTGATCGAATCGCGGCGCCTCACTCTGGACGACGTCCGGGAGGCCGAGAAGGCGCTGCTCGCCCTCTCGGAATCGCAGGAGCGGAAGGAGACGAAATGACATCGGCACTCGCGGCCCACCTGTGGCAGTCCACGCTATTTCTGGGCGCCGCATGGCTCCTGACGTTGGCGCTGCGCAGGAATCGCGCGCACGTGCGCTACTGGGTGTGGCTCACGGCGTCGGTGAAGTTTCTGGTTCCGTTTTCACTGCTGGTCGGCCTCGGAAACCTGGCGCCACGGCATGAGGCTGCGGCGCCAATTCGGACCGCATGGCTGGCCGCGGCGGAACAGATCGGCCAACCGCTCATCGCCCCTCCCACCGGAGCACTGCGAGCGGCCGCCGCCGCGAATCGGGCGCACGGCAGTTACCTCGCGGCAGCCGCTGTGGCGTTGTGGGCCTGCGGGTTCGCGGCCGTGGCCCTTTGCTGGCTGGCCCGCTGGAAGCGCGTGCAGGTGCTGCGCCGGTCGGCCCGCATCCTCAGCGCGCCGAAATTCGCCGCCACCGTGATGTCCGCCCCCGGCCACATCGAGCCCGGAGTGTGCGGCCTCTTTCGGCCGGTGTTGTTGCTGCCGGAGGGAATCGAGCAGCGGCTCGATGCCGCGCAACTGGACGCGATCCTGGCTCACGAGCTCTGCCATGTGTACCGCCATGACAATCTGACGGCCGCCGTCCATATGGTGGCGCAGGCGATCTTCTGGTTCCATCCGTCGGTCTGGTGGCTGGGAGCGCGGCTGGTGGACGAGCGGGAGCGTGCCTGCGACGAAGAAGTTCTGCGTCTCGGCTGCCATCCGCGGGTGTATGCCGAGGGAATTCTCAATGTGTGCAAGCTGTATCTGGAATCGCCGCTCCAGTGTGTGCCGGGAGTCACCGGGTCCAATCTCAAGAGACGCATCGAGGCGATCGTGTCCAACCGCGCTACGCTGCGGCTGAACTTCGCGAGGAAAGTTGCACTGGCTCTCGCTGCGGTGGCCGCTCTGGCGGCGCCCATCGCGGTGGGCATCCTGCACGCGCCGGCGATCCGGGCGCAATCGACGCCGGCCGCCGCGAAATTCGATGTGGCGTCAGTGAAACGGAACGCGAAAGGGGGGATTGCCCCGACGGATATCATGGCCCTCGGCCTTACGAAGTCGATGGCACAAGGCTCCCGTGGCGCCAGATTCAGTATCGACAACGTCTCCTTGAACTGGCTGATCCAGATGGCGTACAACGTCAAGGACTTTCAGGTAGTGGGAGGGCCTTCCTGGGCGAAGTCCGATGGCTACGACATCGCCGCGAAAGCCGAAGGCAACGCCAGCTTCGAGCAGATGCGGCCCATGCTGCAAACGTTGCTGGCGGACCGCTTCCAACTCACGCTCCGCCGCGAAAATCGCGAGTTTCCAGTCTATGAACTGGCAGTCGCGAAAGGCGGTCTCAAGATTGCGGCGGCGCAACCCGGAAGCTGCGTCGCGTTCGATCCGGCGAGTCCTCCGCCGTTTGGCTCCAAGATCTGTGGAGGCTCCACGAGGAAGATTCTGAGCGGCGCGCCGGAACGCAGAGATCGCATCGAAGCCAGCGGGATTGCGATGGCGCGACTCGTCGAGATGATCTCCGATGAAGTGGGCCGAACCGTCATCGACAAGACTGGTTTCACTGGAACATTCAACTTGCAGTTGGATTTCGCCCCCGACGAAGGAATTGTCAGCGGCCTTGGGCCCTCGCCGATCGCCAACCCGTCAGGCCCGTCGATCTTCACCGCCTTGCAGGAACAGCTCGGCCTGCGGCTGGAATCGGCGAAAGGGCCGGTGCCGGTGTTGGTGATGGCTCACGCGGAGAGGCCCTCGGAAAACTGAGCGAGGGCCTCGGCAGGATCACGTAACTGCAGCGGCTCCAATTGTTGAGGTAATTCTGTCGCTACGTCAACAGTGGGGCGGACGCCCACGTCCGCGGCCGACCCCCTGGTCGGCCTCTTCTTGACGCAAGCGCCCGCGTCTAAAGGACGAGCGGGACGAGGGCGTCCCGCGCAGGCCAGGGGGCCTGCCCTACGCAGACCCCGGCGCGCTCGATTCCTCTGCCAGCCCACCCCGGCCGCAGCGGCCCGCCATCCCCTGGCGGAATTTTTCCCGCTCCTCGGGCGTCATCTGCTCCCACCGCTCCCTCATCCGGCCCCGCCAGTGGCCGCCGAAGCCCGGCCGGCCGCGAAATCCTCCAAACAGGATCTTGCTCAGGACCAGGATCCCCAACGCCTGCCAGAAATCGATCCTATGGCTGCCGATTATCGTGGGCGCCAGCCAGTTCCACAAGCCCATCACCACGAAACCGCAGACCGTGATCGCCACAACTCCGATCATGGCGATTTTGACTCCTCGTTTGACCCATCGCTCTCTCATAGTTCACTCCTCACGCAGTCTGAAACTCACCGTAGATCGCCTTCAGGCGCCGCCGCAGATGGAGGACCGCGTATCGCTTGCGCGAGAGCAGCGTGTTGACGCCGACCCCTGTCTCCGCGGCGATCTCTTTGAAGCTGCGGCCCTCCATTTCGTGCGCCACAAATACCTCGCGCTGCTCCTGGGGCAGTTCCTCGAGCGCCGCGTCCAGTTCCTCCAGCAGCACGCCGCGAGCGTATGCCGCCTCCGGCCCGGCATCGGGCGACGGGAGCAGCTCTTCCCACCACACCGTCTCCTCTTCGCTCTCTCCCCGCGGCGCATCGCCGAACGCTTCCGGTTTCTTCTTGCGGAAGCGGTCGACGATGCGGTTGCGCGCCACCCGATACAGCCAGGCGCCGGCATGCTCGATGGGCTTCATCAAACGGTAGGCTTCCGTCAGTTCGAAGAAGACGTCCTGCAGGATGTCTTCCGCGTCGCCTTCATCTTCCACCCGCTGCCGAATGAATCCCAGCAGGCGCCGCCCTTCGCGCTGGATCACGCCGGTAATGCGCCGGTCCTGCTCGGCGCGGCGCCCCACGCCATCCACTGCGACGCTCACCAGTTCCTCCATCTACCTTTGTAGACGAATGAGCGGGCTGGAAATTGTATGGCGCTCTCGCATCCGTTGACTTCGAGCGAGTCGCGGTATTAACATCCGTTACGCGAGGCTAGGTATTTACCGGTGAATCACAGACGAATCGCAGGCGCTTTGTTTCCCCTGCTTCTGGCAGGGACTGGTTGGACCCAGGGCGGCCCCGGAGGCGCTCCGCTACCGCAGGGTCAGAACCCCAAAGGCATGCACGTGTACATTTGGGCGGGCCTGAAGTCCCACTTCGAAGGTCAGCATGACTACCCGCAGTTTCTCGCCGACTGGAGCAAAGTTCTCACCGAGCGCGGTGCGGTGGTGGATGGCGCTCTCCATGGCCCCAGCGCCGCCGATCTGGAGCACGCCGACGTAGTAGTGATCTACAAAGGAGATGCCGCGTTCCTCAGCGACAGCCAAAAGGCGGCGCTGGAGGCGTACGTCAAACGCGGCGGCGGGCTGGTGAGCTTGCATGACTCCCTGTGCGGCCCCGATCCGGCCTATTTTGCGACGCTCGTGGGCGGCGCCAAGAAGCATGGCGAAATCAACTTCACGCTGGACGCGCCCATCCCCTACACGGTGGAAGACCGGTCGAGTCCCATCATGAAGGACATGACGGACATCACTCTCCCCGACGATGAGGCGTTCTTCACCATGACGTGGGCGAAAGACCCGCCGGTGCACGTGCTGGCGACGGTCAAGATTCCGGGAACGCGCAGCGCCGGCACTCATAAAGACGAAATTGTGCCGCAGGTCTGGACGTACGAGCACACCGTGCCCGGCGGCCAGCCGGCGCGCGCCTTCGTGTACATGCAGGGCCATAGTTATGCCAATTTCGCGAATCCCCAGATTCGCGGGATGCTGCTGCGCGGCATCGCGTGGGCGGGGAATCGGCCTGTGGATGAATTGGTCAGCTACGTGGCCCCTCCGCGCCCGGCGCGCGGGGGAACGCCGCCGGCTAAATAGTTTCTGTCGCGAAACTCACGTCGAAATGGCCAGGACCGCTTGCTGACGCGCGCGGCTCAGTAACGTTGCGCTGATCGCATGGGACTTGTTACTGAGCCACGGCCGTGAGGGAGTGGTAAGTACGGCGAGCCCGCCATGAAGCTACGGCTGCTCGGTTCCAAAGTACTTCTTATATGCCGCGATCCAATCGGTGGAGATGTCGTGCTGCGCCTCCGCCAGATCGACCTGCCCGGCACAGACCAGGTCGCGCAGGCGATCCTCGAGTGCGTCTTTCACACGGGCATTCCAGACCGTCGATACGTACGACTGCGGCCAGAGATTGCGAATATCCTCGGCGCCTCCCAGCGCGGGAGTGATCAGGTAGTCCACTTCGTACGCACGCGGATCGGCATTGGCCATGCCGTATGCCTGGAACACCCGTCGGCGCAGATCGGCCGGCACCACTTGATTCTTGGGCAGGGCGGAGTTGCAGAGCTCGTCACGGTCCACGATGCGCGCCGCGCCCGGCGTCAGTCGCGGGCTGGGCACATCGAACGTGCGCTTGGCGTGGGACCACCGCCCGCCGTTCAGCTGCAGAATTCCCATCGTACACACCATCGCCACCGCCGCCACGGCGGCTGCGTGCCAGGGCCGCCACCAGACTTTCCGGCCTGCGGGTTGCTCCGCCATCTCTGCAAGTCGGGCTTGCAAGCGTGCGCGCGCCCCTTCGTGCGAAGGCAGCGGAGGTCCCTGCGCCTGGCGATACACGCGGGAGAAATTACCGGCGGCGTTTTCCAACTCCCGCCGGCGGGCGCGGCAGGCGAAGCAAGCGGCCAGATGGCTCTGGCGCGCGGCGGAAAGCTCTCCATCGGCGGCCAGCACCAGTTCTTCGTCGGAGATATGAGCGTCGGGGTTCCGCATTTTTCACCGTTCCGCGGCGCGCGCCATTCGCGCCAGAGACCTGGCGAGCGAAATCGACACCGCCCCCAGAGACATCGCCAGTGCCTCCGCGATCTCACGGTAGCGAAGGCCTTCGGCCCGCAGCATGAGGCACCTGCGGTCCTGTTCCGGCAACGCGCGCAGGACAGCGTGCACGCGCCGCTCGATCTCGCTCTTGAAAAACTGCTCCTCCGGGCCGGGCGCGGGGTCGGACACCCACTCGCAGGGGACGCTGGCGGCGAGAGGTTTTCGGCTGCGCCGCTTGAGTCCCAAATTATGCGCCACGCGGAAAAGCCAGCCGCGCAAATTGGCCCGTCCGCCGCCGCGGCGCAGGTGTTGGAACAGGGAAAGAAAAACTTCCTGTACGATCTCTTCGCCATCCGCCACCGGGAGGCCGAGGCCCGCCAGATAGCGCAAGAGCGGTTCCCGCAGGGAGTCGAAGAGGCCGACCACTTCCTCTTCGAGCGCACTGCCGCGCGCTTCGATTCGGAGGGCGGGCATGGCGGCCATACATTCGACTCTATGTCATGAGGGACGGGTTGGCAACCTGGAGATGAGTGGTAGGCTGAAGCCCGTCACTGGTGGGGTGGGCTTCAGAGGGAGTTGCAATATTCGGCTGATCGACCGCTCCCTCGCGGCCGCGGCTCGGTAGGCGCTGGCAAACACAGGGGCGCCATTCCGAGCCGCGCGCGCT
>CAZARO010000252.1:0-6059 GCA_964487165.1 uncultured Solibacteraceae bacterium
CTCTCATGCCGGCCGCGCAGGCGATTCGGTACTGCCGCTCTTTGGTGCCCATGGTAATGCCGGACCAATACGAATTCACGATTCCGAGGGCCATTAAGACGATCATGGCCGCCACAAGATAGCGGCAACGCCGTCTCGTCCTCGCCAGCCCCAGGGCGCAGAAATAGATGCCCAACGGCGCCAAAGCCCCCGCCGTGGCGTACCGGGAGCTAGACGCCTGATCGACGCCCAGGCCCAAACGCCCGCTCAAGAGCGGAATGAGTGCCGTACCCACATAGAGGGCTATCGACAGAGCCGGCAACACGCCGTCCGAGCCAATCTTCCCCACTGCCAGAAAGCCAATCGGCAAGGCGATCACAGCCAGAGCGATTCCCGCGCTCAAGGCCAACGGCGTCTCCGCCAAAGGGGCGCCAAGATAGCTGAGAGCATATCTCACGGCGGGACGGGGATTGCCCAGTACGTAGTGAATTCCCGAGGGCCAGGGAACTTTATGAGGCCCACTGTCTAAAAAGAAGCACAGCACGCAGAGTGCGCCCAGAACCAGCCAGCCGGCGACTAGCCGCACCTGCTGGTTGTATCGCGGCTCGCTCTTTCCCGCAAGCACCAGGGCAATCGTGCCCGTGAACCAAACCAGTAGGCCGGAAGCCATGGAGAACGATGCAATCCAGGCAGCGGCGATCGCGGCGGGGAAAAAGATCGGCGCGCGATGTGCCTGGGTGCAACAATACAACGAAAGGAGCACAAAGAAAAGCGCCATCGTATTGACGAGATGAGTGCTCCAGGCGAGCCCTTGCCATTGCCGCCAACCCAGAAAGAGAAGCGAGGCAGGCAGAAACCAAAGCGTGCTCCATCTTCCCGGTAACCGCAGCAAGCGGAAAAAGAGAAACAACACACCCAGCGCACCGCACAGGAAGGCATAGCTTAAGTACGTAATGGGCACCAGCCGGGCACCCGCAATCTTCGCCAGAATCAGCGACGCAACCATGGGGAAAACCACCACCGACTCCGTATGCTGGGTATTGATATCGCTCCACTGCAGATTTCCCGAGGCCAAGTGGTGGAACGCCGGCACAAAGAGATCCCAGTCATCGGACCAGGGGACTTCCACCGCCATACTATGCACGTAGAGGAGTGTCGCCAGAATCGGCAAGAAGACGATCAGAAGCTGGATCTTGCCGACCCACAGATCCCGTCCGGATACGGGTCGGGGATCACACCGCGGGATAGGCCGGGCTGCTGGTGGCATACGTTTTGAGAAGCTGGCAACAGGACTTCGCGTTCGGAGCATCTTTCAGTATACGGTGCCTACCCTTGAGAATCGAACGGCCAACCCGCTCCCGACTCCGCGCGCCTGGGTGTGCAAAGTTTGCACTGAAACCCCTTTCTTATGCGCCAGACTACCTCGTCAATGACGGCGCGGCATGCCACTGTTGCGAAAGGCCAGTTCATTAACCTTAGGAAGGACGCTACTATGAACAGGAAGGACGCACCTATAAACCGAATCCGGCGCATCCTCAGGAGGCAAGCAGTGGTATATAAATTGCACACGAAACTCCACGGTTCTCGAAGGACGGTCCCTTTACATGCGTAACGTCTTCGTACTCGCAGGCTCGCTTGCCCTTGCATGGGTGTTGCACGCCACCACCACGACAGTATCTACAGGTCCCCAACTGCAGGCCGCGATCCAGAATGCGGCTAACGGCGATACCATTCTGCTAAACGATGGCACCTACACGGTAACCACCGCCCCCAGCAGCGTGGCCTTCGATATTCTCAAGTCGGTCACTATCCGCTCCATTAACGGCGCCTCGCATGTGACCCTCAGCGGCGCAGGCCTATATATTACGGTCCGAATCGGCGCAAGTAACGTGACGCTGGACGGCGTCACCGTTTCCGGGGCGAATGGATTTGGCGTCTATGTGACCGACTGGACGAATTCCTATGGCGGTGTGATTCCGGGTGCGACTTTGAGAAACCTGGTGGTCAGCACGGCCGCGCCTCCGGCGGGGGCCAACAGTCAAGGTATCGCGTTCGGCGCTACCAATTCCATCATCGAGCTTTGCACCGTTTCGAATACTGACGGTCACGCCATCTCGATGAGCGGCGGCACCTGGAATCTGATTATTAACAATACGATTTCCAACACAGGTGGCAACGGGATCGGTATCCCGGTATTGCAGAGCGATCACAATGTGGTTGCCGGTAATACCCTGACCAACATCGGCGCGGACGGCATCCTATTAGACAGCTCGCAATATAATTATGTCGCCTACAATACCATCACCTCACCCCACAACGGCGTAACCCTGAGCGACGATCAAAACACCGCCATACACAGCATTCGAAATTACATAGGCAATAACCTGATGGTACTGGCTGATAAATCGGGCTCCGATGGACTTTGGGTCAATAACGACAGCGACTGGAACCTGGTAGCGCTCAACGATGCGACAGGCGCCAGCGAAAACGCCTTGGCGCTGTACAATTCCACCGGCAATTACCTCCGCGGCAATATCTTTCATCAGAATCCCACGGGCGGTATCTATATTTGGTTCGAAGGTTCCGGCACGGTTCCAGTCAATAACTCAGTTCAGCGAAACTACCTCTACGACCACGGTGCGAATGGAGGTGTGATCACCGACCTGGCTGCCGCCACGGATGTGGGGTTCAACTTCATCGCCGGCAATCCATCCCAGATCGCGACGCCGATCGCGGGTTTTCTGGTGGAGGGGACGGCCAATACCAATTTCTACGCCAATGTAGTCGAAAATCTCAACGAAGGCGAAAACATTGACTCGCACACTACTAACACTTCACTCTATTTAAATCGCTACTTTAATGTGCTGAACCACTACACCTTCACTGGCGCCACCGTGAATTGGGATTCGGGATCCACGGTTCTAGGCGGGAATTTCTTCTCCGATTTCACCTCGGCCGACGGCAACCCCAGCAACGGCGCCACACCTTACACCAATATCATCGACACCAGTAGCGGCGGCCGCGGGGTCTACGAAGACCATTATCCCTACCAGGCGGAATCGCTGGGCAAAACATATGGCGTTACTGTCCTCACGCCGGCACTGAATGCGTCGCTGGCGGCCGGATCGCAAAAGACGATCTCCTGGAGGTCCCAGGGTTGCGTGCTCGTCGATGTGACCCTGTTGAACGCTTCCAACAACGCTACCGCTATCGCAACCAACTATGCCGACTTCGGGTATTATCGCTGGACCGTACCATCGGTAGCGCCAGGCGCCTACAATATTCAAGTGAACTGCAAGAACTCCAGTGGTACAGCAGTTGGCGCAACCTCCACTGGCCCGAAGTTCAATATCACGACTGCCGATTTGGTGCTGCTCTCTCCACAGGCCGATCTCATCGCCGACCCCGGGCAGTCGTTGCTCATTTCGTGGAAAAAATCGGCTAATGTGACCCAGCCGGTCACCGTGAACATCCGCTATAGCGATAGCGCATCCTACACCGCCCTACAGGCTGGTGTGACCAACGACTTCATAACAGTCCCCGTGAGCGGCTCACCTTCCAACAGGGTTTCCGTGCAAGTGGTATCGGGAAGTTTCGCCGACTCCACGGACGGATGGTTCACCATCCGCAACGGAAACGGCCAGTTCACGTCGCCCCCCGCCTCGGCAGCCCTTTCCCTTGGGACCCCCTATCCGGTCGAGTGGGTTGGCCCGCCGGGCTCCGATTACGTCAACCTTGATTTGCTGATTGGCAGCAACACCCGCAATATCGTGACGGCACTTGCGGACTTCGGCAAATACGTCATACTCGTTCCCGATTTCCAGGGCTCGAGCGGCATGTTGCGGCTGACCTTCTATAATTCGTCCGGCAGCACATTGGGGACGGCCCAAACCGCCGCACTGTCCGTTCTAGCGAGCCCTTGCGACGTCAACCATAGTGGCACCACCAACGTTGCCGACGTGCAGTCCATGATTAACGGCGCTCTAGGCAAATCGACGACCCCGGGCGATTTGAACGGAGACGGTGTAACCAACGTCGTGGACATCCAGATCGTCATCGATGCGGTCCTCGGCGAGGGATGTTTCGCCCAGTAAGTTCACTCCGCCGCTTTGCGGTAGGTATAGTCCTCTGCATCCAGCGTCAGATTGGGGCTATAAAACGGGTCGCGCTCAATCGCGCTCTTCCACCGCTCATGGAACAACGCGGCCTCGGACGAACGTGGATCTCTATCCGTGGCGCGCTTGGACGCCGCCTCATGATGGTAGAGAAGCGCATGAGGAGTGTACAGAATCCGGTAGCCTCGCTGGCTGAGCTTCAGACACAGATCGATGTCGTTGTACGCTACCGGGAAGGCATCCTCGTCGAAGCCGCCACACGCCAGGAACTTATCCGTAGGTACCATCATGCAGGCGCCCGTTACCGCACTGACGTTGCGGATTAAGTCGGGAAAATCGAAATAGATCCGATCTTCGGCGAAGGCTCCCTTGAACGCGTGCCCGGCGAGGCCGAAAATGCCCAAGACCACACCGGCATGCTGAATGGTGTTGTCCGGATACAGAAGCTTGGCGCCCACCGCGCCCACCTCCGGCCGGGAAGCCAGTTCCACCATGGCGGTCAGCCAGTCACCATGAATCATGGAAATGTCGTCGTTCAGAAAGAGCAACAACGGCTCATGAACATTTCTGGCAGCGTAATTATTGAAAGCTGAAAAGTTGAATGGTTGGTTCCGGAAATCCACGTAAGTGGCTGGGCGTCCGGACAGCGACCAGCCCGCCACATAATCCGCTATTTCGCGACCTTGGGAATTATCGATCACTGAGACCTCGAAGGCACGGAAATCGGTCTTCTCAGCGAGGCCCGCAAGGCACCGTTTCAACAAGGGAAGTTTGCCGCCACACGGCACCAGGATCCGGACCGACTGTTGTTTCGGAATGGGGTACCGGACACGCCAGCGTGTTGAAACGGCTCCCCGCACCACCGTCGCCGCGCTACCGTTGGCCTTGAGATAATCCTCGACCACGCGGCGTGAGGTCTCGAGTGCCCGCTGCGCGTGGGAGTCCGATGCCCGATCCCCCGTGTATACTTCAGTGCGCCAGTGGTAGAGAACTTTGGGAATGTGGCATATCCGGTGCGTCTTCAAACTCGCGCGCAAAACCAGATCCATATCCTGGCTAAGATCCGTTTCACTTCGCAGGCCTCCTAATTCGGCACACAAACTGTGCCGCACTACCAGGAAGTGACATACATAATTCTCACCGAGGATCAGGTCGGGAGACCAGTCGGGCTTAAAAAAGGGGTCAGATCGTAAACCCTCGTCGTCGATGTGGTCCTCGTCGGAATAGAAGACGTCCGTGTCGGGCCGGCGATTGAGGGCGTCCACCACATGAAATAAAGCGTCCTGCGGCAACTCGTCATCGTGATCCAAAAGGCCGATGAATTCTCCGGTCGCCGTCTGCAGCGCTGCATTGGAAGCACCGGAAATCCCGCGATTTTCCCCCAGGCGGACCACCTTGATGCGCGGGTCGGACCCGGCATAGCGATCCAGGACGGCATCCACTTCCGGACTCTTCGAGCAATCGTCGGCCAGGCAAAGTTCCCAATTCGGGTAACTCTGATTCAGCACGGAGCGAACGGTCTTCTCCAGAATCGATCCGCGCGTTCGGTATACCGGCACCAGGATGCTGATCGACGGCCGGTGCGCGAACGTTCTCAGACTGAGTTCGATTTGTGCCGGGTCCCTTTTCTCAAAGTCTTGAATCCATCGATGGTAGTCGTTGGCATAGCCGTGGACATGGTCCACGTGCAAAGGGACAGCGATCTCCGCCACGCCCCCGCGCACATCCACTGCCCGGATTTTCAAAGTGTGACGGCCATTCGAGAGCGAAAGGGTATCGATCGGACCGGTAAATCCACCCCTGGCTGCGTTCCGAAACGTTGGGTACAGCGATTCCAGTTCCGGCCGGTGGAGTCCGATACGGGCATCGACTGGCGGTTGATCGCCGGCCTGCAATTCTACGCGGCTGATGCCGTTCTCCGATGCCGCCCAACCGCGCACGCGCAAGGTGCCGCTGATTCCGTTG
>CAZARO010000252.1:6069-7117 GCA_964487165.1 uncultured Solibacteraceae bacterium
GTTCGATGGCGTTCCCATCGGGTTCGTCGCAATGCATCTTAATGAGGCCGCCGCCGGTTGTTCGAGGCGTCTTCAGTTTCCCGGCCGCAGCCTGCCCGCCGCCCAGTTCACTGAGGCGCAGAGCCCATCCACCCGCTTTCACCAAGGTCCGCCAAATGCGGCTGTCGAGAATCGCTTTGACGGAGTGCGATAACTGATTGGTGCGGGCATAGAGCTGGGATAAGCGTAAGTCCGCCCGCTCTTCCCGCTGGCGCATTTCGGACGCGAAGTCTCGAAGGCCCTGTACCGCCCGTTCCAATTCGGCATGCCGCGCGTCCCACCCCCCGGAAGAACTCAGGGATGCGGTCTCCGTGCGCAGGCGAAGAAGTTCCGCCAGAATGTCGGCTGGGTCGAGGCCCGCCGCGCCCCCCGTCTGAAGCAGTACGGCGCCCGGCCCGGCCCACGGAACCGTGCAGGCCATGTCCGGACTGTAGCCCGCGCCGAAGAACGCGCGTAGCCACGCGCTGCAGGCCGCCGGGGATTCCGGCGAGAACAGAATCCTCCGGGATCGCCGGACTAATGCCTCGGCAATCCTGCCGCAATCGGCCGGGGAGAGTTTCGGCGCGGACAGGCCCAGTGCGATGTCGTACGATCGCGATTCCGCTTCCAGCGCCACGGCCTCCCATTCGCACCGCTCCACTTCCAGGCCTTCGGCTCCCAGCGTGCGAAGGAGGTCGGCGGGCGCGTGCAACGCCAAGACTGAGCGCACCCCAGTCAACTGGCTCAGCGATCCGCCCAGTTGATCTTCTTTTCCTTGCATTGTCCGAATCGGAACTAAAGAGTGAGTTGCCGCCGAAGTAAAATGCGCGGCATTCCGCCGCGCGCCTCTTACCCTCTTCTTCGGCCCTTCGACTTGGAACCTGCGCGCAACACGCGTACTTTGCTCACTGGCTCCGCGGTTTGAGTCGGCAGACCGTTTTCGGGGGCCGCCATGTAGTTTTCATACGCCTGTACAACCTCCGAAGCCCGCCCATCCATGACCATTTCTCCGCGGTGCAGCCAGATGCAT
>CAZARO010000253.1:0-7109 GCA_964487165.1 uncultured Solibacteraceae bacterium
TGTGATCAACACCGGATCATCCGCGGGGCTTGCCAGCGCAGTCAGTAGTCCCTCCATCGATCCTGCGCCCGTTACCACTCTCACCGTCCGGCTCAGTGAGGCGGAAAGATCAGCAATAAATCCGGCGATCGAATCGTTAGTTGTGTCAGGGCCAAGAACAATAACCCAAGTGTTCCCGCCCCGAATCTCGATACGGCGGCCGATTTCAAATGCGGGTTGTTCAAGGAACGCCATTACTCCGCTGACCGTTGCTCCACGCTCTCACCGGCCTGACGATCGTTGTCGCTGACCGGAAGCAGCGGCAGTAGTGTGGGGTGGACTCTGAATTCCCTGGCGGAATACTCCAATACCCGGCCCATCGCTAGTAATTCGATGCTGGAGTTTGACGCCACATCGAAAGATCCAGACTCCGTCAGCCTCCGCAGAATTGCGATTTGCTCGGGGCCGAGCCCGCGCAAATAGCTTTCGCCCATTTGCCGGATGGCAACTCTCGCGTGGGGAGGTTGGACTCTGGTGTCGCCTTCCACATATGCTTCTTCTCCGGCATCGCGTGCCAATGTGATTAAGTCCCTCAGCACTCCGCCGGAAGCGCCGCAAAGCAGGTCTGCCGACTCCTCATCCATCAACTCCGCTCCACCGCGATGAACCAACACGGTTTTCAGATCGGTGGATTCTGGATCAGGGCTCAGCGCGCGAATCTGGTGGGTCCGGTCGAAGTGCGCCGCGATCGCGCGGCCCTCGCCATAGAGCAGCGATTGCGGAGCCGTCGCGATTACTCCCACACCGAGGAGACGCATAGCGCGGAAATCTTGATCTACTACAGCCCAGAACTTGTCCGGCGAAGGAAGCCGATCCAGACCATCAAACATCGCTACTAGGTCCAGCCCTCGTTTTCGCGCGGCTGAAACAAATGAAGCGAGTGGCTTTTCGATGGTGCTGATGTCGGCCGGAAAAGATTGCCTCGGGGGCGAAAGCTTACCAGGTATAGCCACATCTTGGTAGCTGCCCTGCTGGCCGAAACCGGCTAGCATTTTCTCCATGACCGTGGGTTTCAGCAAGGAAGCATAAGGGCCGACACCGGTGTCGTTTAGCCAAACCTTTTTGGTGGTCCCGTAGGCGAACCCATGAATCTCTTCGGCCGCTTTTCTGAGCGCTTCGCGGGCGGAGTCCTCGAGTTGAGCGTCTAAGGATCGCAAAGAGAATTCTTGTTGAAGATGGATCCCAAAGCTCGCCACCAACGCGCCGGAACACAGCTTGGTCAGATCCGTTTCGGCCGATACGTCGATGTATAGAGGAAGTGTCTGGTCAGACTGTTCCAGCCACTTCTCGGCCTGCAGCAAGAGTGTGGTTTTCCCAGATCCGGTACAACCCATCAGCAGCTGTTGGCTGGAAGGTTCGATGTCCGCGCGAGCTACCAATCCCTTGAACAGCGGTTCGTGCAGGTTCTCGACAACCAACCCGGCATCTAATGTCGACCTGGGAGGCGCCGTGGGATTCAGCTTTCGCATGTACTCGCGAAATCTCTCGCGTCGCTGCGCTGCTTGTAGAGATTTCGGTAGGGTAGCCAAGTCTAGTTCCTCAAGGATTGAGTATAGCGGACTGCACCAGAACCGGCCATATTCGCAGCATATCGCGGCGGTGGTTAATGCGCGTTAACGTGTCGATTGACGCCCGACTCGTTGGGATTGCTTCGATGAGCCGATCTGTATCTTTCGGCAATCCCGTCAGTCCGTGAGCTTGGGCAGCTTCGAAGTGTCCCATCCCCCGCCGAGCGCCTTAATCAGCAGTACGCTGGCATCCATTCGCCGTCGCAGAATGTCCACCGCCTCACGCTCGTTGGCGAGCGCCGTGCCCTGCGCGGTGACTACTTCGAGGTACGTGACCAGCCCGCCCGTATAGCGATTCGTCGACAGCTCCAGCGACTGTTCGGCGGCGGCCACGGCGGCCCTCTGGGTCGCGGTCTCCTTTTCCAGTACGCGCAGCGCGGCCAGGTTATCCTCCACCTGCTGGAAGGCGTCGAGCGCCGTCTCGCGATACGTGGCCACCGTCGCGTCATAGTTGAACTCGGCCGATTGCTGCGTGGCGCGCCGCCTTCCGCCATCGAACACCGTCTGCAGCACACTGGGGCCGACCGCCCAGAAGCGACTGGGCCAGTTGAACCAATCGGCAATCGACTGCCCTTCCAGCCCTAATGCGGCGCCCAACAGAATCTGCGGGAAAAATGCCGCATGCGCGACGCCCACCTGGGCGTTGGCCTCCGCCACGCGACGTTCGCTGGCGGCGATATCGGGGCGGCGCTCCAGCAATTGCGAAGGCAGGCCCACCGGAATCGCCGGCGGATCGACAATCGACTTGGGAGGCAGCGAAAACTCCGCCGGGCTCTTGCCTGTCAGCACTGCCATGGCATGTTCGAATTGCGCGCGGCGGACGGCCACATCGGTGTCCTGCGTCTTCGTGGCTTCCAGTTGCGTCTTCGCCTGCGCCACTTCGGCGCCCGCGGCCACGCCGCCTTCGAAGCGATTCTCGGTAAGGTCGAGAGCCTGCTGATAGGCCACCACGGTATCGTCCAGCAGCTTCTGTTCGGCGTCGGCGCTGCGCAGTTCGAAATAATCGTAGGCCAACTCGGCGTGGTAGCTGAGGCGCAGCGTTTCCAGGTCGGCTGCGCTGGCTTGCGCTTCGGCGCGCGCCGCTTCAATGTTGTGGCGCACGCGGCCCCAGGCGTCCACCTCGTAGGAAACGTCGACGGGCAGACCGAAGCTGCCGAAAGCGCTAGAAGTTTTGGGAGTGGCGAGAGCGTAGGTGGATGAGTCGCGGTTAGTGGCGATCTGCGTTCCCGCGGTGACGGTGGGGTATTGCTGCGATTGGTTCACTTTGATGAGCGCGCGCGCCTGCGCGAAGCGCGCCTGGGCAGCCTTCAGGTTCTGGTTGGAGACGTCGACCTGCTGTTCCAGCGTGTTCAGGTCGGAATCGCCGAACAGCGTCCACCAATCGCCGCGCAGAGTCGCGTCCGATGGGTTCGCGGCCTTCCATTCCTTATATGCTTCGGGCGCCGGTTCTTTATAGGCGGTGGGCGCCTGTATGGCGGGCACCTGATACTTGGGCCCCACGGAGCAGCCCGCCGCGAAAAGTGTGAGGAGCGCGACAACTCCTTCGGTTGTGCGTCGGCGGGCTGAAGCCCCATGCCACTTAGTTTTCCCGAAGGTGGGTTCAGCAGAATTGGTGGGGCGGACCCCCTGGTCCGCGCGGGACGCCCTCGTCCCGCTCTTTGCCGAAGAATCAGGCAGCTGCAACCGTGGGCAGGCCGACCAGGGGGTCGGCCGCGGACCAGAGAGTCCGCCCCACCATTTACGCAGATGCCCGAAAGTGGGAAAACTATGCGGAATTAGGATGGCATCCTGCGGACCGATTGGGGGTGCCCCCAGGGCCCGGTCCAGCCGGGCGCAAGCCCGGAGAAGACGAGCGGCGCGTTTCATTTTGAGCTACCTTCGGAGCGGGCGATGCGGACGGGCTCCCCGGAAATCAGGGAATCCGCCGGGTTGGCGATCACTTGATCGCGCAGTGTGAGGCCGGATACCACTTCGAGTTCGTTGCCGTAGTCTCGCCCCACGGTAATCGGGATCAATTGCGCGAGGCCGTTGCGCACCACGCCGACGCGTAGCCCTTCGGAGCGGAACAGGATGGTATTGGCCGGAACGGTGATCCCATGGGCTTGGCTGCCGGGCAATCTTAGATGTACCGAAACGTACGCGCCCGGAAGCAGTTCGCCGGTGGGATTCTCCACGTCTACCTCCACCAACAGCGTGCGCGAGGCGGAATCGATGGCGTTGGCGTTGCGCACCAGCGTGCCGGTGAACGTGCGGCCGGGGAATTCGGCGAGTTGCAGCGCGGCGTGCGCGCCCGATTGTGCGGCGCTATCAAAAGTCTCCGGCACGTTGACGTAGACGCGCAGCCGATTGGTGGCCGCCAGGTGGAACAATTCCCGCGCCGGAGTGTTCGCGCCGGCGTCGATGAGCGCGCCGACGTCGGTATTGCGTGCGGTGATCACGCCATCGAACGGCGCCGTCACTTTCTCGTACGATTGCAGGTCTTCCAGGCGATGCACCGCGTTTGCCGCCGCGTCCACCATGGCCTTCTTGGCATTGAGGTCGCCCACTTTCTCATCGGTCTCCTGGCGGGAGACGGACTGCGTCTTCAGCAGGAACTCCCAGCGGTCCGCGGTGGTTTGCGCCAACTTGAGGTTGGCATCGGCGGTGGCCAGATCGGCTTTGGCCTGTTGCAACTGGTGATCCAACTCAGGCGCGTCGATCTCCGCCAGCAGTTCGCCGGCCTTGACGCGCGTGCCGATATCCACGTACCACTTCTTCAGGTAGCCGTTGGTGCGGGCGTAGATGGGCGAATCGGTGAAGGCCTGCGTATTGCCGGGAAGCACTACCTCTTCGTCCGCGCCTCCCCGCTTGGGATGCACCACCGAAACGGCCAGCACCGCATCTTCGCGCGTCTGCGCGGCCAGCGTGTTGGCGGACACGGTGCGGCTGTTGATGCCGTAATAAACCAGCGCCCCGCCGCCGCCCGCCAGCACCAGGAGCAGGACGACGACTACGGCCGCGGTTCCCCACCGCGAGGTCGAAACGGCTTGCGGCTTGGCTTCTTCTTGCTGTGGCTGTTCGATCGTCATGATGTCTCCTTGTGATCTCTTATTGATGCGCCGGCTCGAGATCGGATTCCCGCATCGGTGAGGCCGGGTTTCTCTTCCGCATACCGTGCAGCAGGCTGAAGACCGACGGCACGAAGACCAATGTGGCGACGGTGGCGAACAGCAGGCCTCCGATAACGGCACGCCCCAGCGGCGCGTTCTGCTCGCCGCCCTCGCCCATCCCCAGGGCCATCGGCACCATCCCGATGATCATGGCCAGCGCAGTCATCAGCACCGGACGGAAACGCGTGAAACCGGCTTCGATGGCGGCCTGTATGGGGTCGTTGTTTTCCGCCAGCCGCTCCTTGGAGAAGCTCACCACCAGGATGCTGTTGGCGGTGGCCACGCCCATGCACATGATGGAACCCATGAGCGCCGGCACGCTCAAGCGCGTGTGCGTGGCGAACAGGAACACCACGATTCCGGCCAGCGCGGCGGGCAGCGCCGTGACAATAATGAACGGGTCCAGCCACGATTGGAAATTCACAACAATCAGCAGGTAGACCAGCACGATGGCGAATGCCAGGCCGCCGATGAGTCCGGTGTAAGAGGTCCGCATAGTCTCGATCTGCCCGCGGATGACGATGCTCGATCCGCGCGGCAGCGATTTGCGATTGGCGTCCACGATGCGCGTGATATCGCCCGCTACCGCACCCAGATCGCGGCCATCCACCGAACCGAAAATGTCGATCACGCGACGGATGTTGTAATGCGAGAGCACGGCGAAGCCGCTGCCGCGCGTGATGGTGCTCACGTCGCCCAAAATCTCCGGCCGCGTGGCGGCCGTCGCGGCGATGGGAATGTCCTGCAGGTCCTGCAGCGATTGCACGCTGTACTGCGGCGCCTGCACGGCCACGTTGTAACTGACGCCGTTCTGCGGGCTCAGCCAGAACGTGGGCTGCGTCTGGAAGCTGCCGCTCAGCGTGACCAGCATGCTGTTGGCGACGTTCTGCTCCGTGAGGCCGGCTTGCGACGCCTTGGTGCGGTCGACAGCGATGTGCAGCTTCGGCTGGTCGGCGGGCTGCTGAATGCGCAGGTCGGCCAGCCCGGGCACCTGGCGGAACTGGCTGAGCAGCTTTTGCGCCGCTTCCAGGCTGGCATGCGCGTCGTTACCTTGCACCTGCACGTCGATGGGCGCCGGCAGTCCGAAATTCAGAATCTGCGTCACCATGTCGGCCGGCAGGAAATAAAACGTCACGCCGGGATATTCGTTCGCCAGATCGCGGCGCAACAGACGGATGTAGCCCTGGGTGGGCCGGTGTTCGCGCTTCAGGGAAACCAGAATATCGGCATCTTCCGAGCCGATAACGCCGGAGTTGCTGTACGCCGTGTTGATCCCACTGTACGGCAGCCCGATATTGTCGAGGATGCTCTCCATGTCCGCCGCGGGAATCTGGCGGCGGATGGAGTTTTCCACCAGGTCGCACACGCGGGCGGTCTCTTCGATGCGCGTACCGGCCTTGGCGCGCACGTGCAGGCGGAACTGCCCGCTATCGGTATCCGGGAAGAAGTCGCGCCCCAGCCAGGGGAGCAGGAAGAAAGCCGCGCCGCACATCGCCAGAAACGCCGGCACAAAGAAGTAGCGACGGTAAACCAGCGAAGTGAGAAGCAATTCGTAGGCCAGCCGCAGGCGATCAAAAGCGCTCTCGAAGAGCTGCTGGAGGATGACGAATGGATTGCGCGATCTCCTTGTTGCGCCGTGATGTTGCACGCGGAGCAGGTACAAGGCCAGCGTGGGAACCAGCGTGCGCGACAGAATGTACGAGGCCAGCATGGCGAAGACCACCGCTTCCGCCAGCGGCACGAACAGGTAGCGCGCCACGCCGCCCAGGAAGAACATGGGCAGGAACACGATGCAGATACAGATGGTGGAAACCAGCGCCGGAACGGCAATCTGCGAAGCGCCATCCAGAATCGCCCGCCGGATTTCCTTGCCTTCCTCAAGATTGCGATTCACGTTTTCGATTTCCACCGTAGCGTCGTCCACCAGGATGCCCACCGCCAGCGCGAGCCCGCCCAGCGTCATGATATTGATGGTCTCGCCCAGCGCGCTCATCACCAGAATGGAAGTGAGAATAGAAAGCGGAATGGAAACCGCGATGATCAGGGTGCTGCGCCAACTTCCCAGAAAGACCAGGATCATCAGGCCGGTCAACGCGGCGGCGATAACGGCTTCGCGAATCACGCCTTGCACCGCCGCCCGCACGAAAATGGATTGATCCGCCAGAGGCTGTATCTTCAAGTCCGTCGGCAAGGTGGAAGCGATGGTCGGCAGCATGGCACGGGCCCCGGCCACGATGTCAAGCGTCGACCCCTTGCCGGTTTTCAAAATCGATACCAGCGCGCCGCGCTGCCCGTCCATGCGCACGATGTTGGTCTGCGGCGCGAAGCCGTCGCGCACGTGCGCCACGTCGCG
>CAZARO010000254.1:0-7073 GCA_964487165.1 uncultured Solibacteraceae bacterium
GGGCAGCTCCATGGGCGCCGTCTCCAGCGTCGTGCCGTCCCTGGTAATTTTCACTGCCACCATCGGCTTGCCGGAAATGGAGGCGTCCGGGTAAACCGTGAAAAATAGCCGGAACGGTGAGTCTGGGGCCTTCCTGATGGTGGTGTCCATGGTGGGAGTGACGCGGCCGCCCTCCACCTGGAAAGGGTCCTCGGGTTCCAGTTCTTTGGCATCGGGCGTATACCAGCGAACGGGAATCAGAGGGGAGATGGCGACGCCGGGTCCAGCGCCTGGGACGGTGAATTCGGCGTGCTGCGCGCCGATCTTCATGTTCGCGAGGTCCGATACCGCGGAGTCCAGCGTGTAGTTGCCGGGCGCCAGGTGCAGGACGGCTTTATCCAGGAGCTTGCCCCCGTCGCGTTGCGCGGCGGTCACGCGCAGAGAGCGGTCGTTGGAGATCTTCTGCACCAGCGTGCCGCTCGCGTCTTTGACCAGCGCTGCCAGCGTGCAGTGGACGGCCATTTCGTTGGCAGTGCCGGTGGACTGCAGTTCCTTGAGCGGCACTTCCAGCAGAATTGCGACGGAGGTGGCGTCCTTCGCCGGCTGCAGTATCACGGCGCCGGCGCCATATTTGACGTCGTCCGAAAGTTTGCCGCCGGAGATGGTTTTGAGTAGCGGCAGCTCAAACGCGGCGAGGCCCGTGGCGGCCGCCTCCGCGGGCAGCGCGAAGTAGCCGGTACGGGTGTGGATCACCAGGTCCTTGCGGGCCGCGGCTACCGTGAGCTTGCGGAAACTGCCGTCGAACTTTTCGATACCGGGATTGTAGGAGATCTCGTAGTAGGAGTTGATCTCTTCGTTGACGTGGCGCAAGGGCACGCGGAGGTCGTTGCTGTCGCCGATAAGGAAGCCGCCGGTGGATTCGGCCAGGTCGCGTATCGGCAGGTCCACATTGGCCCGGCCAGCTGCCTCGTACGTCTCAGCCGCCGTCATCTGAGCTGTGGTGATAGCGGCGTTGGCCACCGCGGCGTTATTACTCCCGGTGGTGTCGTTGCTCGACTGAACGGCGCCGTTCAACTGGCCCATGGCGGCGTTGTTTTGCGCGGACACCATCACGCCGCGGACATCCACGCTATAGAAGGTGACGTTGTTCCGGTTGGCGGCGGCCACCAGATTGCGGAACGGCGTATCCAATTCGGTCCCGAGGTACATGCCTACCGAAAAGTACATCACGCTCTTACGGCCGGGCATTTCGCGCAGGCCATCCACCAGCGCCCTGAGGGCCGTGAGCGACAGCCGCGTGCCATTCGATTGCGCGGTCGCGCCAATGCGCAACATGTCCAGCATGAGCCTGGCCTGCAGGGTTTCTACGGTGGGTCTTATCCCATTGCCGCCCGAGTCAGCGAGTTGCGTGGCGGCGCTCAGTACGTTCACATTCCGAACCGCGCCGGTGGTGCTCTGACCGTTCACGAGAGTTTGCAACTGGGCCATGATGGCATCCGATTCGGAAGCCAGCCGCGGCGCGCTCAACCCCTCAGTGGCCCGTTCGATGGCTTTGGCGAGGGCTACGCGGTCTTTGGTGAAATGCTGCAGCACCAGGAGCTTGGTGTCGATTACTACGACGGAATAGAAGACGTTGATTCCCTGGTCGCCCTTGACCAGGTCGAGGGCGGCGGCGCGGGCCAGCTTTCGCTGGTCGGGAGCGGCCAGCGGCTCGAAGGCCAGTGTTACCAGACGGATCTGGCGCAAAGGGTCCAGCGGCGTGGAGGCGCCGGTCGAGCTGACGGCTTCGGAGCCGCGCACCAGGCGGAAACTCAGAAGCGATTGTTTGACGCCGTTGTCGGTGACGGTGATTTCCTCCGGCTTGAGATCGGTGACGGGCTTGCCCTTCTTGTCGCGCACCACGAGGTCGAGCAGGACTTCTTCGACGTCGGCTTTGATCGCGGAGGGAGTTGCAATATTCGGCTGAACGACCGCTCCCTCGCGGTCGCGGCTCGGTAGGCTCTGGCGAACGCAGAAGCGCCATTCCGAGCCGCGCGCGCCAGCAAGCGGTTCTTCGACTCTTGCAACTCCCTCAGTAGGCTGGGGCTGGGAAAGGGCGGGCGGCGCCGCCGTAAGAATGAGTAGAGCCGGGACCAGAAACCTATCCACGGATTACCTCCGCAGCTAAAGTGTAGGCCGACTATCTCTAAGTAGCAAGCGTTAAGAGAGCCGGCGGGATGGCCACTTAGAGGGATCCGTCCTTTACTTCCAGCCGAAATATATCGGGCCTGGCATAGTGCCCCGCGACATCCAGGTCGAACTTGCCCTCGGCGATCTCCCCCACATCGATCTCCGCGGTCAAAATGCATTCGCCCGAGTAATCCGGGCCGGCGAGCACTTTCCCCAGCGGGCCGACAATCAGGCTGCCTCCGCCGATCTTCTCGCTCTCGCTCGACTGGCACGCCGAAAGCACGAAACAGCGGCCCTCCAGCGCGATGTGGCGCATGGTCACCGGCCATACTTCGCGGTCGTCGACCGTGGGCGCGCAGTATAACTGGATGCCTTTGGCGTACATCGCCGCACGCAGCAGCGGCATGTAGTTCTCCCAGCAGATGACGGCGCCGATGCGGCCGAAGCCGGTCTCGATCACCGGCAGGGTGGATCCGTCGCCGAAGCCCCAAATCAGCCGCTCCATCGCCGTCGGCATCAGCTTGCGATGCTTGCCGGCCAGAGCGCCATCGGGCGAGAAAAAGAGCGCCGTGCAGTACAGCGTGCCGCCGCCGCGTTCGATGACGCCGATTACGAGCCACACACCGTGCGCGCGCGCCGCTTCGCCCAATCGCGCCGTGGCCTGGCCCGGGACGTCGACCGCATCTTCGAAGTAGCGCCGGAAGAGCTTGCGGCCTTCAGGCGTGCGCGACCCCACGCGCGCTCCGAAATCGGCGCCTTTGGGATAACCGCCGATGAAGGCTTCGGGAAAAACTATCAGCCGCGCGCCGCCGGCGGACGCTTCGGCAATCAGCCGCTCGGCCTTGGCGAGGGTGGCGCCGCTGTCGAAAAGAATCGACCCCGCCTGCACCACGGCCACGCGCGTCACGGCCATTTATCGCTGCTTCCTGGGCGTCGTGCCGTCCTTCAACATGGCCGGCGGAGCGGGCGGCTTATCGTCGCCGAAGTTCGCCACCAGGTATTCCAGCAGAGCGTCGCGGTCCTGGACTTTGGTGCCCCAGCCGGTCATCTTGTCGAGTTCCTTATTCCAGGTGGCGCGGGAGAGCCGCTGCGATTCGACCAGCCGCAGACTGTGGCACGGCGTGCAGGTGAGGCCCGCTTCCTTCCGGCCGCGATCGAGGGTGGCCTGGTCGGCGGCCAGCGCCAGGAACGCCGCGGCGCCCATCAGAATCGCCGTCCTCATGCGCTCTTCTCCACCATAATTCCCACCCGGTCGATGGCGTTCCACAGATAGCCCGAAGGGTTCCACGGCGACACGATGGGTTGTACGCGGCCGGCGGTATCGGTGGCGCGCGACATCACGGTGTAGTAGCCTGGATCGCTGGGGCGCCACTCCAGGCTCCAGATTCTCCAGGCGAAGGGCAACTTCTGCGGCGAGAGTTGCGCGTCGCGCCAGCGGCTGCCGCCATCGGTAGAGACCTCGACGCGCTCAATGGCGTTCTCGCCGGCCCATGCGAAGCCGCGCACGGTCAGCGGACCGGCCGCAATCTTCTGTTGATCTTCGGGCGCGGTGATGCACGATTTTACGGGCATCCCCTCGATCACTTCGAGCTCCGCGGGCCTGGCCGGCGTGCCCGGCGGCAGAGCGTATTTGGGATAGCGGTAGCCGGGATTCATGAAGAAGCCGGTGCTGGCCTGCGTGGTGGCGGAAATGCGAATCACCCACTTCACGGAACTGGTGCCGTCCCATCCGGGAACGATCAGGCGCACCGGGAAGCCGTGGATATCGGGCGTGAGGCCGTTCATGCTGAGCGCCAGGATGGTGGCGGGGTGCATGGCCTTGTTCATCGGCAGGGAGCGCACGAAATCGGGTGTGGATGCCAGAGGCGCATCGGCGCCGTCCGTCTCGATGAATGCGGCGGAGCTGGCGACGCCCGCCATTTTGAGCACGTCGCTCACGCGGGGGCCGCGCCATTCAGCGTTGCCGATCGCTCCGCGCATCCACTGGATCCCGGGGACCTTGGGAGTGTAGAAGGCGCGTCCGTTGCCGGTGCATTCGAGGGTGGCCGGAACGGTGAACTGGGGCAGCTTCTTCAGGTCGGCGAGCGTCAATTGCAGCGGCTTCGATACCAGTCCGTTGACCGTGAGGCGATAAGTCTCGGGGTCGATGGCGGCGGGCCGCGGCAGGTGCTGGCGCACGAAGAAGACATCGACCGGGGTGAGCCAGGAATCCAAGTGGCGGACGGGCGTTTCCAGGTCCTCGGGGCGGTCGTTGTGAACGATCATGGGCCGCTTGTCTTTAATGATCACGGCATCGTCGGCGCCGCGGGAGAGTTGGCTGGCGGCGGCCGCCGAAGCGAGGGTGGCGAACAAGCGTCGCCGGGTGCAGGGCATGTCTCACAGGCTATGCCAGTTGGGGAGGGATGTGCAAGGGGGAAGGAAGGAGGGAGTCAGAAGTCAGGAGTCAGGAGTCAGAATCAAATCTGGCGCCAGCGTCGCGGAAGGCGCACGGCCGATGTGCGGCTGACGGGTTCGGACGTCTCGCCGCCCGGCATTCTGACTCCTGAATTCTAACTCCTGACTCCCTGTTGTTTCACTTCGCCTTGATCGCAAAATCGTACGACTCAACATCCACCTTGCCGTCGGTATACCGGACGATGGCGTATTCGCCGGGCTCCAGCGGATCTTTGGGCCAAATCTTATACAGGCCGTCGCCGAGTTGCCGGTGGAGATAGTCCACCATGGTGCGATCCTCGATCACGATGTCGTTGGAGAGGGGATGGTAAGTGAGGTTCTCGACGATGCGGATGGCGCCCTTGGTAGTGAGTTTGGCGATTCCGAAGGCCTCGGTCCCTTCGAGCTGGACGTAAAACTCCTGCTCCGGGTCGGTAAAGACTGTGGCGGCGTGCGCTCCCGTCATTTCCAGCGTGGCCTTGCCGGTGACGGCCGGGATGGGCGAAAGTTTCTGCAGTACCTGGCGGCCCTTGTTGCTATGGACGGCCACCTCGCCCAGTTTCAGCGCCTTGGCTTCCTTGCCGTCCATCCAGTACGCCCCCGGCTCCTGCGGAATGCGGCTGGCTTCCCTTTTCACCTCGGCTTCGGCGGCGCTTTCCTCGGCGACGATCTTTTCCTCCTTTTCGAGCGTCTCCTTGCGCTCCGCCACTTCGGATTTCGTGCGCTTCAGGTCTACCATTTCGAGGGGAATTTCCTCCCACTCGCCGCGCTCCACACTGTAGTAGCGGACGCGGTCGGTTTGCACCTGGTATTCGCGGACCAGGTGGTAGGTACCGTCGGTCAAGTACAACTTGACGTTTGCCGCCCACCCCAGGCAGGCCAGCGCCAGTAGGACGAAACAGAGCTTGCGCATATCCCTATTGATTACTCTACCGCCGTCCCGGCCCTTCCGGCGGTTGGGGCTGGGTGCGCGACACGAAGTGGAGGCAAGGCCGCAAGTCCAACCAAAACAGCAAGAATCGGAGCGTACCCAGTACGCCAGGCGCCATGCCGCTGCGGGCAACCCTATTCATCTGTGCGAATCCGTGTCCATCCGTGGCCCATTCTTGGCGAACATCAGGGGATAGGCCACGGATTCAAACGGATGCAGAATTTCGAAAGGACCACGCCGAGATTGAGAGCTGTTGTCGCGCCCGTACTCTTACGACGATTCGTTCCTACTTCTATGCGCACCCGTTGGGGCTAATCTTCGGACAATCCATCCGTCTTTACTGCTGGTTGGTCCATTTTTGTGAACTGGCGGCGCGGTTTCCTCGTATAAAGGAGGGAAGAACCAAAGGACGTACCGTGCGGCGCTTGTGCGTTTCCAGCCATAATGGGGTTTTGAGGTTCCATCCACTTATGTCTTTTGCCAAATCGTTTCTCGCGATATTCCTGAGTTTTGCCATGGCCGCGCCGGTATTCGGCCAGGCCAATTCGCTGCAGTTGGAAAGCGGCCACGGCTTCATCTACCGGTTGACCCATGACTATCGGGTGCGTGACGTTCACGGTGTCAGCTTCGCGGATTCGCCGCGTATTGACAAGCTGATGCGTGCCGGGAATATCTATCTTTCGCTGCGCGATGCCATCGCGCTGGCGCTGGAGAATAATCTCGATATCGAAAGCTCGCGCTACGCCCCGCAGTTGGCCCTGGCGGACTTGCAGCGCGCCAGCGCCGGCCAGTTGCTGCGTAACGTCTCCACCAACATTTCTTCGGGACCGTCATCGGCCTCGCTCAACGTGCTGGCCGGCGCCACGGCAGTGAACGCCGGCTCGGGCGGCGGCACCGGGAGCAACACCAACAACGGCGTGCTCAGCGGATTGAGCGTCCAATTGGCCGGGTCCGCCATCCCCAACATGGATCCGACGCTCTACGTCGCAGCCGGCGCGTACCATGCCACCCAGATCCTGACCTCGACCACTTTCACGGGCACTTCCGCCCTGGTGGATTCCTACAAGAGCCTGGTCTACGGCGTGCAGCAGAACCTCTGGAACGGCACGCAGATCAGCCTCGGGCTGAGCAGCGTGTTCAGCTACAACCAGAACGCCACCACGGCTATCTTCAACCCCTACGATAGCGGCAGCCTGGGGTTGACCATTGTGCAGCCGCTGCTCAACGGGTTCGGCGTGGGGCTCAACCAGCGCTCCTACCACAAGGCCCGGAACAATCTCAAAGCCAACGATCTGCAGTTCAAGAATCAGGTGATTACCACCGTCGCTGGTGTGGTGAACCTCTATTGGGACCTGGTGACGTACGACAACGAGCTCAAGATCAAGCAGGAAACGCTCGATCTGGACACCAAACTTTACGAAGACAACAAGCGGCGCGCCGAGTTGGGGGCCATCGCGCCCATCGACATTATCCAGGCCGAGGCCGACATGAAGGCCGCCGAGCAGGATGTCATCGCGGAGGAATCGCAGGTGCTGCAGCAGGAGATGATCCTCAAGAATTA
>CAZARO010000255.1:0-7071 GCA_964487165.1 uncultured Solibacteraceae bacterium
CGTTCAGCATCGGGAGATTGGTGATCTTGTTGCCGAGCAGAGGAGTGGCATCCATCTGGGCGGTGTCCAGCACCGTGCCCAGTTGCGGCTCGTCGGCGCGTACCTGGCCGGCCACGCCGGTGACGGTGATCTGGCTCTGGCCGCCGGCCACGTTGAGCTGCAGCTCGAGGTCCGCGGAGGTATCGCCGGTGAGCGTCACTTTATCCAACGTGGCGTCGCCGAAGCCCGATTTAGTGGCGGTGATGGTGTAGGCGCCGGCGATGGGAAGTCCACCAAGCGAAAAATTGCCCGCGGTATCGCTCTCGGCGGTGCGTTTCAAACCGCTCTGCTGGTTGGTGACGGTAAGCGTAACGCCGGAAACGCCGGCGTGGCTTTGATCCACTACGTGGCCCTGAATGGTAGCGGTATCGGGAGTTTGGGCGAATAGAGTGGCGGCGGCGACAAAAAGCGCCGCCAGAAATACCTGTGGCTTGTGCATAGACCCTCTGTTGGAAGTAATTCAGGCTAGCAATTCAGGACGCGTACTACCACGGATCGTATTTGGCGCAAGCGCCATGGCCTGTGACTGGTACGCACCAGTGTGGTGTCCGAAAAATGGCTACTTTCGGGCGCAAAATTACCGTCGATTGCCAAAGACCGCTTGCTGACGCGCGCGGCTCTGTATGCAGCCTCGTTCAGTGCCGCGACCGTAAGGGAGCCGGTTGCAGCGGAATACGCATCTGTATTTACGAAATGGAGTACTAACGTTCTCCCTGCGTCTCTGTGGTGAAGCGTAATGCCCGCGAATTTCAGATTGCCTTGGTCCGCGCTCAGCGCGGCGATCGGGCTGAAAGCGGAAAGCTTCCTTCCCTACCTCACCGCGTCCGGAGCGGCCAGTATCTCGATTCGCTCCACCATGCGGACCCAGCGCGCTTCGCGCTTCTCTGCGGGCAGCACGAGGCGCAGCGGGCCGTCGTGCGCAGAGAGGGGCTGTCCGTCCATCTTGTCTGCCAGCAGCGCGCGGTTGTCGGTAAATGCGGGATCCAGCTCGGGCAGCGAGAAGAGGGCGCGATAGCCGTCGTGCGCCGACACCAGAATATAGCGGGCCAGCATGGGGCCGCGCACCTCTTCGCCCTGCGGCAGCCCGGCGCGGTGCAACAGTTCGGCCACGGCGACGCCTTCGAAGGTATGTTCCTTGCCGTCGTGAGTCTTCCCCGTGAGGGTGGTCCGAGGCATCGCGGCAATGTCGGGAAGCGTGAGTTGCAGGGCGGGCTTGACGACGCCATCGCGGCCGGCAACCCCATCGATGCGTAACGCCGGGTCGGCGGCAAACGCCGCGGCGGCCAGGAAGAGCAAAGCAGACAGGCGCATAGGTCTGTTATTTTACCGCGACGGGGTCTTGTGAGCGCGACGGGCGAGCTTCAGCGGCGGGAATCGCTGAGGCTGGCGCAGAGCGCTTCGAAGTCGCTCAGGCTGCCCCAGGAAACGGTGACGGTGGCGTGCCTTTCCGGTACCGGACTGGTATAGCTGGGAGCAGGAGTCAGATTGCCGCCGGGCAGGAAGTGGATGAACATCGACTTCTGGTCATCGAGCACCAGGTTTGGGCCGCGCCAGAAGCCGGAAAGATCGAACTGCCGCGGGAGTTTTGGATGTCCCGGTTCAGCCAGACTGACATTCACCTTACTGCCGTCGGTGTGCAGCCAGGCTCCGGAGATGCCGCCGCGCACGTCGAACGGGTATCTGGCCCCGCCGGCCGTTCAGACCTGAGCTTTTCCGCTCAGCTCGCAGCATACCGACATGCCGTCACTTCGTGAGTCGAATTCCACGTAGGGGCCGAACCGGAGATACATCCCGTACTGCGCGCCGGCGGAATCGCGCAGCCGGCCGACTCCGTTCCACCGTCCGACGGGCGTCCAGCGTCCGCCGAGGCGGAAGGTAAAGGGAGCGACGGCGCAATAGGCGATCGCCGTTACAACCACTATCACGGCCAGCGAGCCGAAGCAGCCACAGGGAGGTTTGCGGTTACTCCTCACGCGGGCCCCCCTCGCGTTATTGCAGAGGTCCCATCCAGGCGTCCGCCAGCCCGCTGACGATGCGGAACTCTTCGGGGGAGAATCGCGCCTGGAAACCCGGCCGCTGCAGGGTGACCTCGCGCTGTATATCGTTCATCTGCTGCAGAAGGACCAGCGCCCGGCCGACGGCGGCTTTCCGAGGCGGCGGCAATTGGTTCGCCTGCACCACCAGTTGTTTCACTTCGGCGCGCTTCTCGGGAGGGAGTTGCGAGAAGTGCTCCAGCCGGCGGAGTTGCAACTCCTGCGTCTCCTTGGGCAGGCTGTCAAACCATTGCAGGGTTTTACGGGCGTTCTCGCGAGCCTGCTCGTTGGGCAATTTTTCCAGCGCGCGTTCCCGCTCCTCGGGAGTCATACGGAACAGGCGGACCGCCACGTTGCCGGGATTCAGCAGGCGCGCGGAGCCTTTCGGAATCGCTTTGGGCGCTCCGCCTTTAGCCGGAGCCGGTTTGGCCGGAGCAGGCTTCGGTGGTTTCGGGGGGGCTTTCGGCTCTTGCTGAGCGCCGGCATAGCTCGCTCCCACCACCAGCAGCAGGACGCTGCCGATCTGGAGAATGCGACCCATGCCGTCACATCTTGGGGCTGGCGGTATCGGGGACCAGGTGATTGAACTGGCGGAGCATCTCCATGTCGTCCAGCGCGCTCTCCACCTGCTCCGGCTGCAAGGCTTCCATCTGCGCGGAATGCGGCACCGGCGATGCCGGCATAGCCGGCGGACGATTCATGAGCAGCCCGGCCATGATGATCACACCCGCGGCCGCGGCTATCGGTACGGAGTGGCGGAAGAGCGGATTCAGCGGCCGCATGAAGCGGTTCCACCAGTGCGTCCACGAGGAGCCATCCTGCCCGATGCGGGCATACAGGCGGCGGTCGAAATCCAGCGATACTTCGGCCGGGTCCCAATCTTCCAGTGCTTGCCAGACGGTCTGCTGGGCGCCGGCAAATTCGCGGCAGGCGGGGCAGGCTTCGATGTGCAGTTGCATCTGCGCGCGCGCGTCGGCCTTCAGCTTGCCGGCGGCGTAATCCAGCAGATACCCCGCATTTCCTCCCGATTCCATTGGGCAATTCATCGCGTTCTCTCTCTTCCCTAAGCCATATGGGCCAAACGGGCGCGCAGCGTTTCGTACGCCCGAAACAGTAAGGACTTGATCGCAGATTCAGAGCAGTTTAGCACTTTCGCGATCTGCGAATATTCCATTTCTTCGTACTTATGCATCAGCACGGCGGCGCGCTGCTTCTCCGGCAACGTCGCTACCGCCCGCCGGATTTCCTCCAGCCGGGCCCGATGCACCATCACCTGCTCTACCGACGGCCGCTGATCCGACACTTGCCGGACCGGCGTATCCGAGGAGTCGTCATCCAACCGCTCCTCCAGCCGGCGATTCTTCCCATCCCTCAGCGAATTGAGCGCCAGGTGGGTGGCAATCCGAAACAGCCAGGTTGTGAACTTGGCCGTGGGTTCGTAACTTTCCCGCGAGCGGTACACGCGCAGAAAGACTTCCTGCGCCAATTCCTCCGCGACAGCCTGGTTCTGGACCATCCGATAGAGAAAGTGGATCACCGGCAAACGGTGCTTTCCCAACAAGATAGCAAAGCTCGCTCCGTCGCCGTCTTTGACACGGAGCATTAATTCCGCATCGAAGTCCAGGGCCGCCGCCAAACCCCCCATATCGTTGTTAACCCGTTCGTCCATCCGAGGTTGCGCCGCGCCCTAGTAAATTATTCACCCTTAAGAGATCGTTCCATCAGACGCTGGATCGCGTCACGCGGCGATATCCCGAAGTTTAGCACCTGAAACATCTGTTCGGAGATAGGCATTTCCACTGAGTATTGCTTCGCCAGGTCAACCGCGGCATTTGTAGTTTTTATGCCCTCTGCCACCATTTTCATGGACCCGACGATGTCGTCCAGCTTGCGGCCATGGGCCAATTCCACGCCCACGGTGCGATTCCGGCTCAATTCCCCGTTGCAGGTAAGCACCAGATCGCCCAAACCGGCCAAACCGGCCAAAGTAAGAGGCTGTCCGCCTATGGCTACCGCCAGGCGGGTCATTTCCGCCAATCCGCGGGTGATCAGGGCAGCCATAGGGTTGTGGCCTAAGCCCATTCCATGCAGCACGCCCGCGCCGATCGCTACCACATTCTTGATCGATCCTCCAATTTCTACACCGATAGTATCGGAGCTGGAATAGAGGCGAAAAGTAGGGCCGGAAAAGGACGCTTGCACGCGGTCGGCAACCCCGGAATCGGAGGATGCTACTACAAGTGCCGTAGGTTCGAAGCGGGCAACCTCACGGGCGAACGTGGGACCGGAGATCACGGCCAGCCGCGGCCGCATTTTGACCGACAAAACTTCGCGGATCACTTCCGACGGCCGCAGCAGGCTGCCGTTTTCCAGCCCCTTGGTGGCGCTGACGAACAGCATCGACTCCTCAAGGCAGGGCAGCATTTCCCCATAGATCCGGCGTACCAGGTGAGACGGCATCACGCTCAGGACCACGTCGGCGCCCTCCAGCGCGGCCGGCAGATCGCTCAAAACTTCAACGTGATCAGCCAGTTGGAAGCCCGGGAGGTAGACGTCGTTCTCCCGCGAGAGGCGCATGCGCGCCGCCAGGTCAGCTTCATACACCCATAGGCGGACTCGCGGGAAGCGCGGGGCGAGCACGATGGCGAGTGCGGTCCCCCAGCTTCCACCCCCAATAATCGACAGATTCTTCAAGATTTGTGGGCTCCGAAGGTGAACACATGCTCGCTCCCGTCGTGGAGGCGCCGGATGTTACTACTATGCTTGTAGATTATGAAAGCTCCGGCAATCGCGCCCGTGGCGAGCATGGTCAGATCCTTCTGCATCAGCCAGACCGACAGGGGAAAAGTCGCCGCGCTCACTACCGAGCCCATGGAAATGTAGCGCGTCCAGGCCACCACCACCACGAAGACCACCAACACTGCGCCCAGCGCCACGGGAGTGAGGCACAGAAAAGCCCCCACGAAGCTGGCCACGGCCTTGCCGCCCTTGAAGCGGAGGAACACCGGAAAGGCGTGTCCAGCCATCACGGCCAGGGCAGCTACGCACATCGCCGTCACGTCACGGTCGGACAGCCGGCCGGCGATCCACACCGCCAGGTATCCCTTGCCGATATCGAACAGGAGGGTCGCGATGCCTGCCACACGCCCGGCGGTGCGCAGCACGTTGGTCGCGCCGATGTTGCCGCTGCCGGCGGCGCGCACGTCGGCCCCGGTCGTCTGTTTCACCAGCAGGTATCCGAAGGGGATGGCACCCAGCACGTAGGCGATCGCCGCCGCCAGAAGAGTGATCATTGCTTTGAGAAGGGAAACTCCGCAAGTTTAGTGTACACGGAACCGGCGGGGCTCAACTGGCTGCGATACAAAAAGAAGGACGGCGCCGTGAAGCGCCCGAAGTCGAGCGGACCGGCGGCAGCGATGGCGGCATGGAGCGGGCGCAGATCGACGCGATCCCTTATGCGGGCGAGCGTCAGGTGCGGCGAATACGGGCGATTCTCGCGCGCCACGCCGAGGGCTGCCGTGGCGGCGTCGGTATCGGACGCCAGCGCGGGGAGCGTAGGGGCTTCGATGCCGCACCAGAAGACTCGCGGCGCGCGCTCATTGGGGTAGAAGCCGACCTTCGCAGCGGCGACTTCGATGGCCGGCCGCGCCTTCAGGGCCGCGAGGGCGGCTTGCAGTTCCGCGAGCCGGTCTTCGGGCCACTCGCCGATGAACTTCGTGGTGACATGCAGGTTGGCGGGCGGGCTCCAGTGAATGCGCGCCGTGGGACGGAGGCGCGCCACCAGCGCCTCCAGATTGCGCACCACTTCGCCCGGCAGGTCGAGCCCCGTGAAGAGTCGCATCAAGCGACATTGTACAGGAGCGGGGGGCTGCGGCATCGGGGCTCCGCCCCGAATATTCCTTCGGAATATGGGAGACAGAAGTCAGAAGCGGCCCCTTCGGGTCCGTGAAGTCAGAATGAGGACACCTGAAAGCGCGGGCGTTGTCATCGTGGTTTCGGCCGTTGTCTGCGGTGCTCTGTCAGTGACGAGAATGGTCAAACCCCAGGCGAGGGCTGCGCCCGAAATGGGCGTTGACCTATGCCAACCGCAGGGCCATCTAAGTGCCGAGAGACGTGCCTTCACCGGCAGTCCTCCAGGTCTGGCGAATTCCTGGACCAACGCCGACGTCCCGTTGCCTATCCGGCCAGGGAACATCCGCTCCTTCCGAGCCGCCGGCCATCAGGGGCTGATTGAGTCATGTGCCGGCACGGCGCAAAGCCAGGAGCGGGGTCGCGTATGATAGCATCGCTTGGTGTGCTCGCCTTCAAACTTCCCGGACGATCGAATGTGATACCAAGGGCGCGATTTCTGTTCTTTACCATGTGCGCACTGGCCGTTGTGCCGGCGCCGATGAACGCGCAGCCCAAGTACACGATTGCGTATTCCGGATTCGCGCCCCTGAACGCTGACGTCTTTATCGCCGACGCCGATGGCCGCAACCCCAAGCCGTTCCTGGCAGACCCTGCCCAGGATTTCAATGCGTCTTTTTCGCGAGACGGGAAGTGGATCGTGTTCACTTCCGAGCGCCATGGGTCCGCGGACATTTACCGCGCACACCCGGATGGGACGGGGCTGGAACGGCTGACCGACGATCCCTCCTTCGACGACCAGGCGGCACTTTCGCCGGACGGCCGCACCGTGGCGTTCGTTTCCAGCCGCAGCGGGCATGCCGAAATTTGGACGTTAGATCTCGCCAGCAGAGTGGTCCGCAACATCACCAACCACACGGGAGGCCACTTCCGGCCTGCCTGGTCGCCGGACGGACAGTGGATCGCCATCTCGTCCGACCGCGATTCCCCCAAACCGCGCCGCCCCGATGGATTCGAGCTGATCCAGCAAACCGAGATCTACATACTGCATCCCGACGGCTCCGGCTGGCGGCGGCTGACGCGCACGAATTCCTATGCCGGCAGCCCCAGTTGGTCGCCGGATGGAAAGCAGATCGTGTTTTACAAGGCC
>CAZARO010000256.1:0-7068 GCA_964487165.1 uncultured Solibacteraceae bacterium
AGATTACATTCGTGAAATGGAGCAGCGCGGTCTGGAAGACAGCTACGACCTGCTGACGGACCGCGAACGCGAAGTGCTGCAACTCGCCGCCGAGGGGAAGCCCAACAAGGAGATCGCGGGAGCGCTGAATATCGGCCTGACGACGGTGGAGACGCACCGCACGCACATTTTGCAGAAACTCGGTCTGCATAGCGTTCCCGAGCTGATCCTCTACGCCGTGCGCAAAGGGATTATCGTGTAAGGCCGGCGGTTACGCCGTGCGGACCAGCGGCGTGTCCATAACTTGCAGCACCCGCCCGAGCAGTTGCGAACGGCGGAACGGCTTTTGCAGAAATTCGCGCGTGCGGCCGGCGCGCCCGGTCTGGCGTACGGCTCCGGATTCGTCCGCGGCCGATGTGAACAGGAAGCGTATGCCAGGATACGATCCATCCAGGCGTTCCACCAGATCGGGCCCGTTTCCGGCCATCGCCATGTCCACAATCGCCAATTGAATCGGTTCCGGGTGATGTGCGCAAACGTCCAGAACGGCAGGCCCGCCATGCGCCGTCAACACCGTAAATCCAGCCTTTTGAAGGGTGGAGGAAACATTCTTCAAAACGCTCACCTCGCCATCGGCAACAAGGACAACGGCATTATCGGGATCTGGCATATTTCCCATTATAAGCCGCCGGCTGTCCGGGGTGTTAACCGAAGGTATAGCGCAAGAGAGCTCAATCGGTGGCTTGAGACCTGGCTTCACCCGGGCAGTGTCATGTGGTAGCCTGCGGACCGATTGGCAATCGGTCCAGCCGGACCCTGGCCCGGCATGGGCGAGCGCAGCTCGCCTTTCGCGGGCTGAAGCCCGCGCCACCGAGATGTGTCGATCCTGCTGGTGGGGTGGGCTTCAGCCCGCCATCTCCAGGGGCGAGCGGAGCTCGCTCGGCCGATTACCAATCGGCCGCAGGATACCATCCTGCCCCACTGGGAGGGAGCGGGGGCGGCATACCGGATGCCGGCGGGAAGTAGCGGCCCAGGATCGTGTCCAGGACTTCGGGAATTTCGTATACCGCGGTATTGCGTACGGCGGAGACGCGATCGCGGTATTGGCGATACCGCTCGGGCTCCAGCAGTGCGCGCACGGCGCCGGCGATCTGCGAAAAGTTGTGCACCACCGTGCCCACGCCCTGCTCTTCGATCCAGTCGGCGTTATAGCGTTCGTGGGCCAGCGTCCAGGCGTTGCGCTCCACAATTACCGGCAGCCCCATCGCCAGCGCCTCGCTGATGCATCCCGGGCCGGGCTTGCCGATGAAGAAATCGGCCAACGCCATGTAGCGCGGCACGTCGCGCGTGAAGCCTTGCACAAACCTGGGGATGCGGTGCGGCAGCGCCTCGATTTCGCGCCGCACGGCCTCATTGCGCCCGCACAGCAGAATCAGTTGTACCTCGGGGGACGATTTGTTCGGCGCTCTATTAAGGAGGCGCGCAATCTTGACCATGTCGGTGGAGCCCTCCCCGCCGAACAATATCAGGCCCGTGGGCAGATCGGGGCGCAAACCCATACGTTCGCGTTCGTCCGCCCGGTCGGCCGGCGGCGGCGCATAGAAACGCGGGTGCAGAATCATGCCCGATGTGCGCACGATGTGCGACTCCGGCAGCCCGCAGGCGCGCGCCTGGCGCACAGCCTGGTCCGACCCGCAGATTACGTATTGGTCCAAGCGTTCGATCCAGAAATTCGGCGGGTAATCGGCAATGTCGGTGAGGATAGTCACGAAGGGCGTGCCGGGCCACGCGTTATCGAGCGCTTCGCGCAACGCGCGATTGTAGTGCGGGATGAGCGACACCACCATATCGGGCCGATGGGCGGCCCAATGGCGTGTCAGCACGGCCACCTGGGCGCGGTGCGACATGCGGATGAGCAGGTGCATCACCGGCACCATTTGCCGGGTCCCCAGTGTCCAGCCGTGGCGCAGCATGATGTTGTAGATATCCTGAAAGGGAATGCCCACGGACTTGCGGACGAAATCGATGGAATCGAGCAGGTCCTGGATGCAGAGCAGGCGCAGATCCCAGGGCCGCTGCTGTTGTCCGATCACGTCGGTGAGCGCGGTAGCCGCAGCGCGATGTCCGCCACCGGCGTCAATATAGATGAGGTCGATTTTCGCGCGCATGGGCCTCACTCCCGGTGGCTCCAGTGAGCAACTACAATTCCACAAAGCGACATTAAAGCAGTTGCAATTGCTTTCACTTAGGCCTCCTTACCGTTGATAACACTTAGTATGTGTGGTAATGGTTACAAAGCTAATAAGGTTTGATTGCACCCATCTTTCGCGTGTCACTGCGCACGGGCAATAACTTTCACGCCTCAGTTATCGTCTTGAAACGGTTCCGGGGCAACCCTGTTGTATGCAAAACACTGCCAGGCCCCTGTCCGTGGGCGGGCTCCTGGATGAGCCGTTGCGCAGCATCCTGAGTCCCGTGGAACCATTGATGGAAAAGCTGTTCGGCATCGAGCGGTGCCGGGAGGTTTTCGAAGCCGTTCGCCGATCGAGCCCGGGCGATGGCGCAAGCGCGGTTAGCCGCATGCTGGAGCTGCTCGCAGTGGATTATCGTGTCACCGCGGAGGAGTTAGACCGAATTCCCCGGTCCGGCTCGCTGATGGTTACCGCCAATCACCCCTTTGGACTGCTGGACGGTGCGATCCTGGCATGCATTCTTACTAAGGTGCGGAGCGACGTCCGCATCTTAGCCAATAGTATGCTCGCCGGCTTCCCCGAATTGCACGGCATGTGCATCTTTGTGGATCCGTTTGGGGAGACGGGTTCGGTAAACGCCAATGCCGGCGCCCTGCGGGAGAGCCTGGCGTGGCTGCGGCGCGGCGGGCTGCTGGCCACGTTTCCCGCCGGGGAAGTGGCGCACCTCAATTTTCGCGATGGAACGACGGTAGACCCGCCGTGGAACCTGGCCATCGCCCGGCTGGCGCGTATCAGCGGGTCAAGCGCGCTACCGGTTTTCTTTCAAGGCTCGAACAGCATGGCCTTTCAGCTGGCAGGCGCGCTCCATCCGCGGCTGCGTACGGCCAGCCTGCCGCGCGAATTGCTGAATAAGAGCGGCCGGCAGATTCGCGTGCGCATCGGCCGCCCTATTCCGCCGGCCGAGCTCCCCTCATTGGCCGGGGATCGCGAAGCCACGGAATATCTCCGCTGGCGCACCTATCTGCTGGACGACACGGCTACCGTGCGCGCGTTTCCGCCTCGCCTGCCCGTATTCTGGAAGCCGGCCCGCATTGTCTCCGCGGGGCCGGGGAACCTGTTGGCGGCCGAAATCGCGCGCCTCGGCGATGAGCGCAAGCTTTGCGAAGCCGGCGATCTCGCGGTCTACCTAGCCCCGGCGGGCGAACTCCCCCAGGTGCTGCGCGAGATCGGCCGCTTGCGGGAGATCGCCTTCCGCCAGGCCGGCGAAGGGACAGGCCGCCCCATCGACCTGGATCGCTTCGACAGCTACTACCGGCACCTGTTCGCCTGGAACCACGCCCGCGAAGAAGTCGTGGGCGCGTACCGCCTGGGGCTCACGCCCGAGATTCTGCCTAAGTACGGAGTGGCCGGGCTGTACACCAGCACTCTCTTCCGGTATCGCCGGAACCTGTTCGACCGCCTAGGGCCGGCGGTAGAATTGGGGCGGTCGTTCGTCCGCGTGGAGTATCAGCGGCAGTATGCGCCGCTGTTGCTGCTATGGCGCGGCATCGGGCAATTCGTGGCGCGCCGTCCGGAATGCGCCACCCTGTTCGGAGGGGTGAGCATCAGCAGCCAGTACCACGCGGTATCGCGCTATCTGCTGGTGCGCTTCCTGGAATCCCGGCGGGCCAGCGAACTGGCCGGTATGGTGGCGCCGCGCCGACCGTACCGTCCCGGCCCCCGCATGATCCGGCACGCCGGTGGAATGCCGGTGCCGGACGACGTGGACGATCTTTCGAAACTGATCGCCGATCTGGAGAGCGACGGCAAGGGCGTGCCGATCTTAGTCAAGCAGTACCTGAAAACCGGCGGGAGGCTATTGGCCTGCAATGTGGACCGGCACTTCGCCGACGCACTGGATGCGCTCATCGTGGTGGATCTGCGGAGGGCCCCCGCGCCGCTGCTCGAAAAGTACCTCGGTAAGCCGGGCTTCCAGGCCTTTTCGGAATGGCACGGCACGCGCAAGGGAGCGGCGTGAGCGCGTCGCTAATGGTACCTTCGCACAATCACTGGTTCCGCCTTTTGGGACTGCGGGCAGCACGAGTTTAGCCACAGATAAACACCGATGAACACTGATAAAAACTCACTTAGAGGAATCGTTTTTGCTTCCTTCTTATCCGTGTTCATCGGTGTTCATCTGTGGCCAATTTCGCTTCGTTCCGGAGGTCGGCCTGCTCCACTCGTCATGCGAAACCCTCGGGGTGCGGGCATCCACAGTACATTTATTCATCTAACCCGAAAGTGGGGCTAATGCCGGGCCGCGGCCGCAATTCGCTCCGCGGCCGCCGCCTGTATTTCCGTGCCACGCAATACGATGGCGCGCTTCGCGTTGATGGCGACAACCCTCTGGACCGGCGCCTTGGCGCGAATGGTGCTCAGGATCTGTCCCAGGTCCTGAACGCTGGTTTCGGGAGCAAAATAAAAAACGCGAACGCTGGGGAGCGCCTGATCCAAGTGGTGGGGGATGGGCGCCGTCCAGTTCGCTCCCAGGGGACTCGCCAGTTCCTGCAGCAGCCACAGGGCGAAATCGTTCTGCCAGACCTTCCCGCGCCAGACCAGAAGGTCGGCCGGTGAATAAACCGCGGCTCGCGGAATATCGCCCAACACGTGGATGGCGTTGACCAGCTCACGCAGGTCCTGCGGAGTGGCAGCTCGCCCCGGCCCGCCCAGGTGCACGTCGCCCACCACCAGGGTTACATCATCCTGATCCTGAGGCATGATATATCCATGTCCGAACTGACTCGGGCTGGGGTTGTCTAACTCACCGATCAGCCATTCGGCCAGGCTGGCCTCTCTGGCGTTGCCTTCCACGGTGATGGATTGGCTGGCCGAATCGGGAGATATTTTCTCGGTTTTCGCAATCGCATGGAGAGTGGCGACGGCGTCCCGCAGCCTGTCTTTACGGGCGAATGCGATCTCGCGCGCCAGCATCCCACTGCCCGGATCTTCGCTGTGAGTCCAGGCAGTGAGCACTGCTTGTGCGGACGCCAAGGTTGGCAGGACCAGGAATAGGGCAGCTTTCGCGGTCACACGCGCTCCTCTCCGAAGACCGGCCCGGTCTTTCGATAAAAGCTAGTGTACGGGCTTTTGTTAAACTTTGCCAGACTTAACTAAAGAGGAGGGTCTGTCGTCCAGCCGGATAGCACTCTTGAAAGGGAGCGTGGCCCCTCAGACCCCTCCAGCCTGGGTCGTTCCCCCGCCCTCCAGCACTTTGCGAACGGTCGATAGGAGGAAATCCACTTCAATCGGCTTATCCAGGATAGCCGCCGCGCCAAGTAGCTTGGCAGCTTTCAACATCGCGCCTTGCATGAAGCCGGATATCACGATGATCTTGAGATTGGGGATTTTGGCACGGGCGAACTGCAATACCTGAAACCCGTCCATCTCCGGCATGTTGAGGTCAAGAATCATCAGGTCGAAGACAACGTTTTGAATCGCAGCTTTGGCCTCGACGCCGTCGCTTGCTTCGTGAATGGCATATCCGTCTTTCGCCAGCGCGCGGACGAGGAATTTTCTGACGTGAGGATCATCGTCAGCCACGAGAATCGTCGGTGCAGATTCGGCGGCGCGCTCGTGTTCCGGTGTCATATTGTTGCCGCGTCCATTCTATCGCGGTAGGCTCCCAAATAACAGACGCTTCTCAACGGGCTGAAGCTGGCTGAAGCCCGCGCCAGCAAGATGTGTCAATCCGCCTGGTGGGGTGGGCTTCAGCCGGCTTCAGCCCGCCGGTTAAAGAGCACAGTTAGGGAACAAATGGCCAAAGCCCAGCGGCGGGCTGAAGCATCCTCTGTTGCTTTCTCGACTTGCGGATCGTGGCGGCACGCGTCCGAGCCATCCGAATTGCCAGAAGCAGCGGGGCGCCGTTCAGTCGCCCGATACGCACCACTCCAACGTGTGGATGTCGAATACCAGGCGGGACAACAGGACTTCGCGCAGGGTCCGGCAGAGCAGAAAAACGGCACACTCTTCGAGCACCTTATCGTAGCGGTGCCGCGCGAAGTCCTCCGCCAGCGGCTCGCCGGCGGCGTCGAGGAATCCCAGCTTTTTGTAGAATATGGGCTGAAACGGAAGCCCGTGGGCCATCTCGTTGCGCAACTGGTAGAGATGCCCGGCCACGTCACCCACGCGATAGCGCGGCTGCCGGCCAGTGGCATCGGGAGGGAAGATGAGCGTGTCTGCGCCCAACAGATCGCACAGCCGTTGCTTGAAAACCGTCTGGCCGCTGGCTTTCGTCAGGCTGTCGAGACCGGTGGCGCACAAGAGAATACGAATGTGCTGATCGGGTGCAGCCATGCCCTGCTCCAGAAGCCAGATGGGAATCTGCAGACGCTGCACCGGCAGGCGAAAGGTTTCCAGAACCCGTTCCAGCATCACCGGAGCCTCGGCAGCGAAGGCCGCCGGCACGCAACATCGCCGGCCCCAATCGGTCGGTAGGAACGGCTGGCGGCGTTCGATGGTCTCCTGAACCCACCCCTCGGTGCTGCGGCGGTAGAGTTCGAACGCGCCCGGCGCGCCACAAGGGACCAGCACCTGGATGGCGTAGACGGCGTGCAGCATCGTCCGGAACGCGGCTTCGCGCCGCTTTTTGTGTCGCGTACGCTCAGGTGGATAGGGATTGTCGAATTCGTGGCAGAGCCAGTAGCCATCCGGCTCGCCTCCCTCCAGCGCCTCCCGCTCCGATTGGTTCAGCTGGCGGATTCCGAGCCCGGGGGCAAGCTCCGCGTCGCCGCCGCGCCAGTTCGGAAATGGACAGACCACCAGGAACGATGACTCCATCTCCCAATGGTAGTGCAGGTTTTGCAAAAGTTGAGGCGGTTAGTGGGAAGCGCGTAATGCTCGTACCAGGCTGAGGACAGGC
>CAZARO010000257.1:0-7062 GCA_964487165.1 uncultured Solibacteraceae bacterium
GAGAAATTCGGGGAAGACGCGCCTCTGTGCTCTCCGCCACCTCTGTGGCCGAACCACGGGAAGACGCGGCAGCCGCAGCGCACCAAGGCGCTCCTATTCACCTGTTTTTCTCTGTGTCTCTGTGTCTCTGTGGTGAACCTCTTCGCCGCTGATAAAGACCACCTGGCGATGCTGGCCAACGCACAAGCCGCCTTCGACCGTGTGAATCAAGTCGCCGCGCCCCCGCTCGCCGACGCCTCCGCCTGCGTACAAACGCAAGCCGCCATGCTATCCGTGGCGCTCCCCTCCGAGGAGTCCGAACTGCACTACCGCAAGGGATTCTGTCAGCTCGCCGTCGCCGCCGTCACCCACGACCCCGCGTCATTCGCCGATGCCGCCGCGGAGCTCGACCGCTCCGGCGCCTCCATGCTGGCGTGGGTGGCGCGCCGCGCCGGGCGCCTCACCGATCAGCCCGCCTGGAGCCAGCCTGACTCCTGCCCCAAGTCCTGTGAGCCGCTCGTTCCCATCGCCCACCTGTGGTTGGGGTGGATCGAGTGGAGCGCCGGCCATCCGGACGCCGCCGCCGCGCAATTCTCATCGCAACCCGCCTCCGGTTGGCCCGCATATGCGGCCGCAGCCGGAGCCTTCCGCGCCGGCCGCTACGCCGAAGCGGCGGCGAGCTATCGCGAGACCCTGGACGTCTGGACGCGCCAACAGAATGAGGCCAACCCGCCGTTGGTGCTCCGTCTCGCCCCGCCGCGCGATATCGCGCAGCTTCTCACCGAACTCGGCGGAGCGCAGATTCTGGCCGGCAATCCATCGGGCGCCGTCGCCACGCTCGACCGCGCCGTGCAGGCCTCGCCCAAAGCGCGCGCCTATTTTCTGCGCGCCCGCGCCAAGGAGCTGGCCGGCCGGTCCGAAGCTGCCCTGGCCGATTACAACCTGGCCAGCCGCGCGGCCTATGCCGACGCCACCGATCTGGCATCGGGCGAGGCGCACCTCTATCACGGCATCCTCTTATTTCGGCGCCGCGACTACGTCCGCGCGGAGGAGGAATTCGCCAGTGCCTTGAATTTCGACATCCCTTCGACCCTCCGTCCCGATGCGTCGGCCTGGCGTCATTTCTCCGCCGTCGCCTCTGGATTTTGCGGCGCCTCGCGCCGGTATCTGGAGCAATCCCTCCCTTCCGTCTCCCCCTATTTCCCGAAAGCCGAGGCTGAGGCGATGGCCGCCGGCTGTCCCGCCGGTCTGTAGCCGGGTGCCTAACGGTTTTGGGGGATTAGTCGCCAGGAAAGCGCTCCCTTGCGGTCGCGGCTCGGTAAGTTGCTGCACACGTGCGACACCCGTTACTGAGCCGCGACTGCAAAGGAGCGGTTGCGGGGTTTAGTACGAGGGAGCCCCCAGATCAGTTAACACCCTCTGTAGCCGTGCAGACTTCCGTCTTCGGTTTTGTGTGTTACAGTGCAGGATAAGATGGCATCTCGAAGCGTCAATAAAGTCATTCTGATCGGACATCTCGGTAAAGATGCCGAAACCAAGTTCACGCCCAACGGTACGGCCCGGACCACCTTCACGCTGGCCACCAACCGGCGCTGGAAAGACCAGCAATCGGGCGAATGGAAGGACGTTACCGACTGGCACAACATCGTTCTGTGGCGGTCCGAGAACCTGACCAACTACCTGCAAAAGGGCAAGCAGGTCTACATCGAAGGCCGCATTGAAAGCCGCAGCTGGGATGACAAGGAAGGCCAGAAGCGCTACATCACGGAGATTGTCTGCGAGGAACTGATCCTCCTCGGCGGCCGCAGCGATTCCGGCGGCGGACCGGGCGGCACCGAATACTCCCAGCAGCCCGTCTCCATGCCGCGGTCGGCCCGTCCCGCGCCACCGTCCGCCCCGGCGGCGGCCCCTCCGGACGAGTTCAATCAGGGAATCACAGACGACGACGTCCCGTTCTGAGTATGGGCTTCGCTCCGATCAAGCTTAGGGACTATGTCCGTCTGCACCTGAAGAGCAATCCTGGCTCCAAGGAGGCCGACGAGGTTGCCAGGCTCCAGTCGGCGCTCACGGCCTATAAGGCTGGGAGACGTTGTTCATGTGGCCAGCCAATCTGGGTCATCGGCGCGTCGCAAGCGGGGCATATGTGCTTCACCTGTAGTACCGGCGAAGCGGATTGCTCGGAGGATTACGAGATCGACGAGGCCTGCGATAAGGCTGGGGCTCCGTAAGGAGTTACGATGGGTCGGCCCAAACGCTCCTCGAAGACATTTGCAGACACGTGCTCTCGTTCGGCGCGACTTCCATTTCCGTGCAGCGCAAAGGTGGCAGCGATCTGGTTTTTGCCCACGAGGGTGGTGTCGCCGAACGAATCGCTACGTTTCCGGGTTCCGGCTCGGACGCCAGGGAACTCCGCCAAAACCTATGCGCCGCCGCCAGGAAACCGGTACGCACAGTAGTACAGGGAAGGCGATTTATTCTGAGCGCTCGCATTCTTGACAGTTCTGGCGAAGACGCTTTCGAAGTCGCGATCGACCCGGCGCCTGACCTCGATCCCGATGCCGCGCCTTCCTTCACGCCCAAACAGGGCCAATACCTGGCGTTCGTCCATCGGTATACGAAACTTCACCGGCAGGCTCCCGCCGAGTCCGATATCCAGCGTTATTTTGAAGTGTCTCCGCCCTCGGTGAACCAGATGATGCAGACCCTGGAGCGGAACGGCTTCATTCGGCGAACCCCCAGGCAGGCACGGTCGATTCAGCTTCTGGTGCGGCCCGAAGATCTGCCTCCGTTGGAGTGAGCGAAAGCCCAGGAGAGCGGTGCCTTAACGCTCTTCCGGGATGGGATCGTCTTCCCCGCCGCCCTCTTTGCGCGCGGCACGCGATGCTTTCGAGAGGTGCGAGAGCGCCTTCGGGGGACGGCCCCGGCGGCGGCCCTCGTGCTGCAAGCGCTCAAGGCTGAGGATCGCGGCGTCGAGATTCGCTAACTCCTCGCGGAGTTGGGCGAGGACTTTACTGAGATCCATGGGTCGTTCTGAGGATAGAACTTTTCAAATGCTTCTGCCAAATCAGATAATCCTTAGAACCCTGCCGGATAAGAACTAAATCGCTAGTTATTCAATTTAGACGGCGGGCCGGGAAAGCAGCACGTCGTCCGAAAGTTCCGCGGGGTCGGTGTAAGATTGCAGCGAATCGAGCGATTCCAGCACTCGCTCGAGCAGGCTATCGGTTTGCGACACCGTGGTCTTCAATACTTCGATGGAGTGAGCCTGTGTGGTGAGGCGGTCGTCGAGAGAGGTCATTGTCTTGGACAGCAACTGCTCCATGGCCGCCACAATCTGCGCTGTGGACGGAACTTCCGCCAGCTTCGCGGAGTGCTGTTCCAGCCGTGCTTCCACCAGGGTGAAGCGTTCGGCCGTGGCCGAGTCCTGCGCGGCGAGGCGCGTTTCCAGGTTGGCCAGGGAGCTCTTGAGCTCGCCGAGGGCTGCCGGGTCCATTGCGGCACCGTGATGTTCGCGGCGAAAACTCGTTAACGCACCGGCGGCGATTCCCGCCAAGAAGATCACCACCCGCGGTAGATATTCAATTTTGTGTGCCATCGGTGTCTTCCTTATAATACTTTTCCTCAATTAAACGCAAGTACTCCGATTCGGAGCTAACGTACTAGGTACGTACCGCAATTGCAGTTAGATAGCTATACTGGCATCCTAACTAGGATACATCCTCCACTACAGGAGACTTCTGGTTGATCTTCGAATCGGAACCCGAATCCGCCGATGGCGGTGCCGGAATTCCTTGGCTCATGGAAAGCGAACTGCACGGCCGGGTGCTCTGGATGAGCAGTCGGGCCCAAAACGCATTGGATGAAGAAGCCGGAGGTTTGCTCCATCTGCAGAGCCGTTTGGTCGAGCACTATTTCCGTCTGCAGCACGCCGAGCGCCATCTTTCCAGCCTCACTCAGGCCGGCAGGCCGCCGGCGGGAATCAGCGCCGTGCGGCAGTTGGAACTGGAACGCGAGCGCGTGGGGCGGGAATTGCACACCGGTGTGGGACAATTGCTGGTGGCCATCCACCTCCAGTTGGAAGTGATTGCCGCCCAGCTTTCTGCTCCGCCGGCGGGCGTTCAGCAGGCGCTGGACCGCATCGCCGCGCTGGCCAAGGACGCGGGCGAACAGGTGCGCGCCATCTCCCGCCGCCTGCACCCGCCGGAGTGGCAGCGCCTCAGCCTGGAAGCCGCCATCCGGCAATTGTGGGAGTCGAGCGGCGTTCCGCAGAGGTTCGAGGCTTCCCTGCGCATCGAGCCCCTTCCCCGCGAGCCCGAGCAGGAAGCTAAGGTATTGGTATACCGGGCGGTGCAGGAAGCGCTGACCAACCTGGTACGGCACGCGCGGGCCAGCCGCGTGGAGATGGTGCTCGGCAGCCTGGGCGATCGCGTAACGCTGCGCATTCAGGACAACGGTGTGGGGTTCGATGTGGCCGCGCTGCTGCACGCGCCGGTGAGCGTAGCCCAGGGAATCGGATTGCGGTCCATCCGGGAACAGGCCTCGTCGATCGGCGGGACACTGGATATGATGAGCAGTGCGGAAGGCACGCGGCTTGAGCTTTCGGTGCCGTTCGAACTGGCGCGCTCGTGAACCGGGAAGGAGATTCATGGCGGATTTAGCAGGTACGACCGTGGTGCTGGCCGACGACCATGCCATCGTGCGGGAGGGTTTCGCGGCACTCTGCGAGGCCAACGGTATGCGGGTGTTGGGGCAATGCTCGGATGGCCCTTCGGCAGTGGAGACCATCCTCGCGAAGCAGCCGGATTTCGCCATCCTCGACTTGCACATGCCGGGACTGACGGGAGTCGAGGTCATCCGCAGACTGCGTGCCGCCGGGTGTCCGAGCAAAATCATGATTCTCTCCATCAGCCGGGAAGACAAGCCCGTGATCGAGGCGCTGCGGGCCGGAGCCGATGCCTACCTGTTGAAGGACGGCCCCGCGCGGCACCTGCTGGAGGCCATCAGTTACGTGCGCGACGGAGGGCAGTACCTGACGCCCCTGCTCAAGGGAGCGGGGCTGTTTACCAAGCCCGAAGCCACCGCTCCGGACGACCCCCTGGCCTCGCTGAGCCCCCGCGAAATGGAGGTGTTCACCTACCTCGTCAAGGGGATGCGCGCCAAAGACATCGCCGAGCTGCTAGGTATTAGTCCTAAAACCGTGGATACCTACAGGGCCACGTTGATGCGGAAACTCAACGTCCACGACATTGTCGGGTTGGTTAAATTTGCGATCGAGAGAAACTTGACGGGGACGTCGGAGTAGCACTCAGCGCGACGCACTGCGCCAGGCGAGTTTCGCGGGAGCGCTGATAACCCTCCAGGGCGACTATCAGGTTTCTCACGGTTTCCCGCCGTTCGTACAGGCGCTCAAGCGCTCGGCGGCGGATGGAATCGGCTGCTAACAGCCGATTGCGTTCAGAAGAGGAAACGGGCGGTAACGTTATCGTCGTAGCCATGGCAGATGTCACTAGTACTGGAATAGGGTTTTTCCTTAGTTTCCCGAAAAAACAGCATAGCTGTATAGGAACGTACAGTCAAGAAAATTCTTAGTAATTTAGGATTTTTCTGTAAACCTAATATTGGCGTCTAGGGGAATCCTGAATTCCCTCTCCAAAACGGAAATATGTCGCAGGAAGCCGCACCGAGCTTCGTCATCGAACCTGGGTGCGGGTTTTCACCCATGCAAAATCCCCGTTTTCACCCATTACAGGTATTTTCGGACAAGATGCACTAGATTGTAGGGAATTCCAGCACGCTGATAATGCGGGGCTTGAACCCTTCAGAAGGTCCTCTAGGGGTTTGGACTGGCGAGTGCTTAAGGTCGAAGTGCTCAGGAGATTCAAGCACAACGCCGCTCGCGGGTGGGTTGTCTCTCGCCAGCCGCGGCGTAGGCAGTTCGACTAGATTTTTGGAGAAAAGTATGCGGATTCCCTCTTCGGTTTTCGCGGTAACCGGCAAGTCCCTCGCTCTTTTGGTAGTCGCTGGATCCATTGTGATGCTCAGCGGACAGAAGTCCGGGAACGGTCCGGTTAATCAGCTGGTTACGTCCAGTTCACCGCAGGCCGCGGTTCAATATGTGAACCCGGGTCTCGTTTTCAGCGTCGTATCGGCCAAGATCGCCAGCGACGGAACCATCAGCGTCGACTACAAAATTACGGACGGCGCAGCCACGAAGCTGCCCCTGGACATCAACGGAGTTTTAACCCCGGGCGCGGTCTCACCAAGGTTTCTTGCCGCATACATCCCCAGCGGCCAGGAGCAATTTGCATCCTATATAACTACCACCGCGACAGCCGTAACGGGTGGCGCGACGGCTACCCAGGCAGCCGGCGATTCGGGCGGCACCACCACCACCGTGGCGACGGGCGAATACGTCTACACTTTCGCCTCCAAGGCGCCGTCCGGCTACAACTCGACTTTGACTAACCGGATCGGAATCTATGGCTCCCGCAACCTGACGGAATGGGACATGGGGACGGCATATGCCTCTACCACCTTCGATTTCGTACCAGCCGGCGGTACGGCCACTCCGCGGGATGTGGTTCGCGATGCGGACTGCAACTCCTGCCACAGCCTGATTTCGTTCCACGGCGGTTCGCGCGTAGGCACGGCCCTGTGCATCATGTGCCACCAGCCGCAAACCAGCGACCCCAACACCGGCGAGTCCCTGGATATGAAGGTCTTCATTCATAAGCTTCACATGGGCTCCGCGCTGCCGAGCGTGAAGTACGGCGCGCTGCCCTACCAGATTTACGGCCACGGCGGATATTCCGGCTTCTCGACTGTGGTATACCCCGCCAACCCGGGCGACCCGCGGAATTGTGCGGGAAGCTGCCACAATCCGAAGAACGGCGCGGCGCAAACCAGCGTCTGGAAGACCACTCCCAGCCGCGCGGCCTGCGGTTCCTGCCACGACGATGTGAATTTCGCCACCGGCGAGATCAGTTACACGGCTGGTGGAGACACCACCGCCACGCACCTGCCGCAGATCGACGACACGCAGTGCGCCGGCTGCCACATTCCGCAGGGCGAACTGCCGTTTGA
>CAZARO010000258.1:0-7034 GCA_964487165.1 uncultured Solibacteraceae bacterium
ACAACCGGACGCGGTAAAAGATAGTCTTAACTGAATGCGCACTCCGTGTCAAGGGAAAACTCTTGCCCTTCCATGACCAGCGGCACGCCTGCCACCTTAAACCCATTTGCTGTCTTAAAGAACTAATCTCGCACGATTTAACCATGCATAGCTGTCCGCAGTCAATAGTTTCACACCGATTGGTCCCAATTTTCGAACATTAAAATGGCATAATTACGACATTTATGCGGTTGATGCGTCCTCTCCATCGGGGAAATACCCCGCTCCGCAGCCACACTGCATCAATTCTGCGCAATTAATTCCGCGCCGCACAACCTTGTTTTGGCGATCTCGTATCGAATTGCACAGCCGCTTCGGGCAGCCGGGCCTGGCGCAACAGATCCCCCAAATCCCGGTAAGCCGCGCACAGGTCCGCCTGTATCCGGGGACAGGCTTCGTTGAGCCTCATCCAACCGCTTCCCCGCTCGATGGCGCAGGACCCTTCGCCATAAACTCCGGCCACCTGCCCCAGCGCTTCCGGGGTGGCGCCCAGAAGCAAAATCTTTTCGAGCAGCGCAGCGGCCGCGGATTGCGGCTCGCCCTGCGCCGTATAGGCCGCGGCCAGCAGATCGTAAAGCGCCGGAGTACGCGGATCCACCTCTCTGCCATACCGTAAGGCCCCGACCGCGTCCGTGTACCGGCCCAGCCGCATGTACGCCATCCCCAAGTCCGCGTATACCGGCTGGTAGGCCAGCCGGGTGGCCAGCGGCTTGCCGTGCGACAACTGCGCCTGGTCGTAGGCCTTTTCGATGGCCTGCGACACCTCTCGCGCGCGCTCCAGCACGGCCGCAGATTTTTGGTACCACTCGCGGCTTGCGGGCGGTCCCACGGCATCGCCCTTCAGGCGATAATAGGCGCCCAGGCGCGCCGGCGTCTGCTGGTAGATTTCGCCCACAGGCAGTACTCGCAGGATCTCCCAGGCTGCCTCACCGGAGGCGATGGCGGCATCCAGGTTGCGCACCGGATCCTGCTCATAGAGCGATGCGGCCAGCATCTCGTGCAGCCGCGCGCTGCGGGGTGCGTTCGGGACATCGGCGCGCGCCAGCGTGAGGTTGTCCCGCCAGTCGGTATTGCGGGCAAACGTGCGCACCGCCAACACCGCGACCAGCGCCATCGCCACCGCCTGCACGGGAATCCGCGCCCTCAATCGATAGAGCAGGGCGGCCACCGCGATCGCGAACCCGACGGAAGGCAGGTACAAGAACCGCTCCGCCATGGTGGCGCCGATCAGCAAGACCAGGTTCGAGACCGGCAAGAGCGCGATAGCGAACATTCCGGCCGCCCAGAACATCGCCTTGTCCCGGCGATACCGCCCGATCGCCGCGGCCAGGATTCCGGCGCTCACGGCGAGCGCCAGCCAGGCACCCGCGTCGCCGGCCGTCGACGGCACCGTCTGGGCGAAGCCTCGCTCGCACGAAAGATGGAGCGGCCACAACAGGAACAGCAGGTCCATCCCCACCATTTTGATGGCGGTAAAGCGCGCCATCCAGAAGCCGGCCCCGCGTAGAGGGTTGTCGACGAAGGGCATCTCCGGCACCGGCGCCGCCGCGAACACCGCCCATCGCGAAACTAACAGCAGCAGCAGCGCGCACACTACCGCCCCGTAGGCCGACGCCCGGCGCACCCCGCCGCCGCGCCAGCCCGCGCCGCATACCAGATCCCACAGCAGCATCAGCCCCAGCAGCACCGCCGCGCTTTCCTTGGAAAACATGCCGAAAACCGCCGCCGCGAACAGCCCCGCCACGGCCCCTCGCCAGCGGATGCCGGTCAGCGCGCGATCGTACAAGAGCAGCCCGCCGAGCACCGCCATGGTGGCCAGCAGATCGGCGCGTCCGGCGATATTGGCAACGCTCTCGGTGAGTACCGGATGCACCGCCCACAGCGCCGCTGCAAAGAACGCGGCCGGCCGCTCGCGCAGCACCCGCAGCGCCACTTGGAACACCAGCAGCACGTTGGCCATGTGCAGCAGCACATTCACCACGTGATAACCGGCGGCGCTATCGGCATTGCCCAGAACGGCGTAGTTGAACAGGAACGAGAGCGTGGTGAACGGGCGGTAGAGCGTGTCGACCGAACTCGGCCACCAGTAATCGTTCTGAAAGATGAGTGCCAGGTTCCCCGCCGTGAGCGCATGCACGCGCGGATCGCCCTGGACCACCCCGATGGCGTCGAGGGCGAAACTTAAGCCGAACGTATTGGCGTAGACCGCCAGCGTGAGCAGGCACAGCAACAGCGATAGCTTCGCCGTATTCGACTCCGCTTTGTTGGTTTCAACCCTGGCTTTTCGCGGCACTGTCACATTCTCGCGCACAGGCGCATGCCAGCGCCCCGGCGGTACCTAATATATACAGCAGCCATAACCCCACCAGCAGCGCAACTGGCACAAATACCGCCAGCCGCGAGACGGCACCGCCGATCCCAACGTTCTGAAATCCCGCCCAGTGGAGCGCTCCGAGGCTGCCGTTGGCGCGATGTCGGATCATCCCCGTATAGTAAGGAATCTCGACGGCGTGTACGGTGTAAAGATCCAGCAGCGCGAACATGGCCGCGCCGTCCGCCGCAATCCACCCAGACACCCGCACGGGAACGAGACGGCGCAGCCCCGCGATACAGAGGGTCACCTCCGCGCCCACCACGGCGTACATATACCAGCCCATCGACCCCGCCAGTCCCTTGCTCATATAAAGGAGAGCGACATTATAAAGCTGTCCCAGCCAGAAGCAGAAATACAGCAGCAGCAGCGTGAGGATGGCGGGCCGCCGGAGCACGCGCACCAGCCCCACCGCGGCTGACAGGATGGCTATATAAAAGAGGTGGTACATCCAGCTCCGCACGGCCAGCGAGCTCCAGCCTCCAAAATAAAGGTGCGAGAAGAAAATGGCGTCGATGGCCTTGGCCCAGCCGATTCCCGCCGCCTGGCGCGCCATCTCGCCGGCGCCCGTCCCGCGCAGCATCACCGACTCGCTCAAGCCCGACAGCGTCCCGGTGGTGAGGAGATTGCGCCCATACCACCAGCCGGCCAGCAGCGCCGCGATGCCGGCCGCCCCTATGGGTTGAAACAGAGCGTCCAATGTGGCGCAGGATGGCATCCTGCGGCCGATTGGCAATCGGCCTTCCGATGTATCGGGGCGGGTTGCCAGGGGTATCCTCTGGGTCCCGCAGGTGGACAACCTGCCCCACTGACGGCTGACAGCTGAAAGCTCGCGCGCCTTCCAGGCGCCGTATACCCACACCGCCACCATGGCCGGAATCGCCGTCAGGAAGTAAGCCTTGGTAAGCAGCCCCAGCCCCAGCGCGACGCCCGTGGAAGCTCGCACCGCCCTCAGAGCCAGCCACGTCAGCAGCGTGAACAGCACCACCGCCAGGCAGTCGTTACTCACCCGCGCCACGTCGAGCGCCAACCCCGGCATCAACGCCACGATGGCCGCGCCGCCCAGCGCCAGACGGCCGTCGCCCCACACTTCGAGCCCTATCAGGAACACCAGCGGCACCACCAGGGAAGCCACGAGAGAACTGAAAAATCGCAGCACCAGCACTTGCCCCAGCAAGCCGAGTCCACGGAATACCCAGAGTGCCGGCGCCATGATCCAATAGTAAAGAGGAGGCTGCAAGGCTTCATAGGCCTTGAGCGCGCCCGTGCCGTCTTCCCTGCCCCACGCCGCCGGCATCGACCGCAGCGCCGACTCGCGCCGCTCCCGCTCCTCCCGGCTCAGCCCCCAATATTCGTCGTGGGTGACCGCGGGCGCGGCGAGCGCGCGCAGTTCCCACGGCACCGGCGCGAGTTGCAACGACGCTTCGACGTCCCGCGGAATGGGCGCATCTCGCGATCCCAGAAGTCGTCCGCCAACCGCCATTTGCCGCACGACGGCGAAGTGCGCCCACTCGTCGTAGCCCTCCCACAGCGGGAGCATCGCGGAATAAAACAGCAGCCGGGCCACAAAACAAGCCCACACCGCCAGGACCCACCGCCGCATGCGCACGGTAGCAATGATAGCGTGGAACAGCCGCGCGCCTACAATAAGGCATGACGACAGAAACTTCCCGCCGCGCGCTCTTGCTGGGCTCACTCGCAGCCTACCCGGCGCTGGCGCAGCAGGGCCAACCCTTCGTCCCCAAACAGAGCGACCGGCCGGCGCCGATCGAAGGCGATGAGCCCGGCTTCACCAGCATGTTCGACGGGAAGAGCCTCGACGGCTGGCAGGGCGATCCGAAATACTGGCGCGCCGCCGATGGCATCATGGTGGGCGAAATCACGCCCGAGACCGTCATCAAGAGCAACACGTTCCTGATCTGGCAGGGCCCCACGCCGGAAGATTTCGAGCTCAAAGTGGACTACCGCATCTCCGTGAGCGGCAACAGCGGCATCAATTATCGCAGCGTGGTAGTGCCCGACGCCGTGACGCCTTCCAACAAGTTCGCCATGCGCGGCTATCAGTGCGATATCGACGGCAAGAATCTCTATACCGGCAATAATTACGAGGAAAAGGGCCGACTGTTCCTGGCGCAGCGCGGCGATGTCACCCACGTCACCGGCACGCGTATCCCCATCGTCCTCTCCCGCGTGGGCGACAATAAAGAACTCGCCGGCCTGCTCAGCGACGGCTTGAATTCCATCCACCTGATCGTTCGCCGCAACATCCTGGTCCACAATATCAACGGGCGCCTCATGAGCGTGACCATCGACGACGACCCCAACCGCGCCCGCACCGGCCTCATCGGCGTGCAGGTACACGTCGGCCCGCCGATGACAATCGAGTACCGGAACTGGCGGATCAAGCCGCTACAATAGTCTCTTCCACTGTGAATTCCTCAGGCCTCTTCATCACCTTCGAAGGCATGGACGGTTCCGGCAAAACCACCCAGATGCATCGCCTCGCCGCCCGCCTGCGCGCCCTGGGCCGCACCGTGCTCGAAACCGCCGAGCCGGGCGGTCCGCCCATCGCCATGCAGATCCGCCGCGTCCTGCTGGACTCCGCCAATCAGGAGCTCAGCCCCACTACCGAAATCCTGCTGTACTTCGCCTCGCGCGCGCAGAATGTCGACCAGTGGATCCTGCCCGCGCTCTCCCGCGGCGAGATCGTGCTCTCCGACCGCTTCACCGATTCCTCGCTGGTCTACCAGGGCGCCGGGCGCAACCTCGGCGCCGGCGCGGTCGACGCGCTCGAACGCATCGCCTGCCGCGGCCTCAAGCCCCACCTGACCTTGCTCGTGGATGTCGACGCCGAAGCCAGCCTGGCGCGCGCCCGCGCCCGCAACGCCGCCGCGCCGCACTGCGAAACGCGCCTCGACGACGAATCCATCGAGTTCCACAAGCGCGTCTGGAAGGCTTACCACGCGCTCGCCCTCGCGGAACCTGACCGTGTCAAAGTGGTAGATGGCCGCGCCTCGCTCGACGCCATCGAGAGCGCCGTGTGGGAGATCGTGAGCGCTTATGTTTGAAGATTTCTGGGGCAACCGGCACATCACCGACGCGCTCGAACAGATGGCCGCGCAGGACCGTCTCTCGCAAACGCTGCTCTTTTCCGGACCCGAGGGCGTCGGCAAAGCCACCCTCGCCCGCCGCCTGGGCGCGCTCCTTTTAGGACACCCCGAAAAGATCGAACGCGACGACCTCAGCCTCCCGCATAATATCGAGATCGTCGCCGACCGCGAAAAATGGACCTCCGAGAAGCGTAACGACGATCCGCTGTTCTTTTCCACCCACACCGATTTCGTCACCTTCGCGCCCGACGGTCCGCTGCGCCAGATCTCCATTCCGCAAACGCGCCTCCTCAAGGAGCGCGCGCCTTTCCTGCCGCACCACGGCAGCCGCCGCGTCTTCCTCATCGACCACGTGGACCGCGCCAACGATCAAGCCGCCAATTCCCTGCTGAAGACTCTCGAAGAGCCGCCGCCGCACCTCATCCTGATCATGACCGCGGAGAACGCCTACGACCTGTTGCCTACTATCCGCTCCCGCGCCGTGCCTTTTCAGTTCGCACCGCTGGGGCAGGACGAGATGCGTGAGTTCGTGCGCGCCCGCGCGCTCGATCGGCCGGAGCGCCGCGTCGCGCTGGCCGCCGGCAGCCCCGGCGTGGCCGTTTCGCTCGACCTGGAAGTCTACGATAAGCGCCGCGCCGCCATGCTGCTGCTGCTGCAGGTGGCCGCCGGCGCTGCGCCGTTCGCCGACTGGATTCCCGTCTCGGAAACCGTCGGCCGCGGCAAGAGCGACAAGCTCGACTTCTACCTTAAGGTGCTCTATGAACTTCTGCGCGACCTGATGCTGCTGCGCGAGGGCACGGGCGAGATTCGCAATCTGGATATTCGCCGCGATCTGGAAGCGCTCGCCGCCAATATTCAATTCGCGTGGATCCGCAAGGCGGTCGGACTGGTCGACCAGGTCGCGCAACTGATCCGCCGCAACATCCAGAAGACCATCGCGCTCGATGCGTTAATTCTGGAACTGCGCACGACGTAAGCAAAGATTTATTGGCCACGGATGGACAAATTTCTTACCCCGTGCATTGCACCAGCTGATGCTGCTACGCGAAGGCACGGGCGAGATCGCGCAACTGATCCGCGAGTCTTTTCTCTGTGGCCTCCGTCGCCTCTGTGATCTCAAGATTACGGGAAGACAAGGCGCCGGCTCCTGGCCGACGAGCCCCTTTTCAAGGTTTTCTCCGTGCCTCCGTGTCTCTGTGGTGAACTGTCTTCCCAGCGAGTTTCATTTCTCTTACCCCGTACATCGCGCCAGCGTATCCCAAAACTCCGGAAACGACACCGACGCCGCTTCCGCCCCCTCGATCGACGATTCCCCGTCGCCGCGGAGCGCCGCCACCGCGAACGCCATGGCGATGCGATGATCGCCGGAGGAATCGAGCGTCGCCGCGTGGAACTTCTGCCGCCCCGGAATCACCATGCCGTCCGGCAGTTCCTCCGCCGCCACCCCCATGCGCCGCAAATTGTCCACCACCGTGCGGATGCGGTCCGTCTCTTTGATGCGCAACTCGCCGGCA
>CAZARO010000259.1:0-7025 GCA_964487165.1 uncultured Solibacteraceae bacterium
GGCGCCCTTGCCTGTCTCGGCTTAGCGGCGGCTCAGTCAATTGCCCCTGACGAGATTCATTCCCACACCGATCCTTACGCGCCTCCAGCGGGGATGACTTTGCACACGGAGGTGCGGGTGGTGGAAGTGCCCGTAGTGGTTCGCGACCGTCGTCTTCACGCCGTTGCCGGACTTACGCAGGACGACTTCGAAATCTATGACAACGGGAAGAAGCAGGCGATTACAAGCTTCTCGATGGAAAGCTTCACACCGCGGAGTGACGCCGCTGCCCCGGCCGCTACGGCCACGGGTTCGACAGGCCCTCCGCGCCCTCGCTTCCTGGCGCTCTGCTTCGACGATCTGCACCTTCTGCCGGGTCCGTTGAACCCCGTGAAGGAAGCCGGAAAGAAATTCGTCAGAACCAGCCTCGCGCCCGGCGATCGCGCTGTCGTGGTAAGAACCTCGCGGTCCGAGGACGTCACTTTCACGAACGATGTTCCGGCGCTGGTCGAACAAATCGATAAGATCGTCCCGCCCATCATGGACACGAATAACAATACGGATAAGTGTCCACATATCGAGCCTCACGAGGCCTACCAGATCGCCAATAGTCTCGACCCCGGCAACCAAGTGCTACACGCGAAGACGGCCGAATGCGTTCCCTGCTTCAACCGCCCGTGTAGCGACCGGGAGGTAATCAGTAAGGCAGAGGTACTGTGGGCCCGAATTCGACAGAACACAAGCAACGCGCTGGGCGTAATCGACAGCCTGGTGGATGGCATGGCGAAATTGCCGGGACAACGCGTCATTCTGCTGACCTCCGGCGGATTCCTCACGGGGACCTTGGAGGCCGAGGTCGAAAAGCTCACGGACAAGGCGCGGCATGCGGAAGTGGTGATCAACGGCCTGGATGTCAGGGGCTTGTACCCCAACGCGTCGGCGGGCACGGCGTACGACGGAATGGGGGTTCTGGCCTCCGGTACAGGCGGCACGTTTTTTCACAACAATAACAATATGGAGCTGGGTTTTCGGGAGTTGGGCATGGCGCCGGAGACCTCCTATTTGCTCGGCTTCACGCCTTCGGACGCCGCCGACGGGAAGTTTCACACCCTCAAGGTACAGCTCGCCGCGAAGAAAGGCTATTCGGTGGAGGCCCGGCTGGGCTATGCGGCCACCGCGACCAGGGCTGACACGGCGGACTCCGCGGTATCGAAGCTGGATGCTGCGGTGATGGCGTCGGACACCGTCGCGGACCTGCCTGCCTCTTTCACCTGGGAACAATGGGCGGGGCCGCCTGCGATCACCGTGATCGTCCACCTGGATTTCAATCGCCTGCATTTCAAGCCCAATGGCGACCGGCGGACGCAGAAGTTGGCGATCGTGGCGATCTTGCGGGATGCCCATGGCAACTTTGTGACGGGCAAGCGGAGCGTGCTGGAACTCAATCTCAAAGATGCGACTTTCGCGCAGTTCGCAAAATCGAGTTTCACCACCGCGTTGACTATCAAAGCGCCGCCGGGGAGCTACTCGGTACGGGCTGTGGCGGAGGACGCAATGGAAGGCAAGCTGGCGGCCGCGAGTGGAGCGGTTGAGGTGAAGTGAATCGTCCGCGAACGGCAAAACGCTATTCGAGTACGCCTATCATGTACCGCTCGAAGCCAGCCACTTTCAGGTGAAGACGGACACCGCGTGGCGTCCCACCGCCTATGCGGGCGAGTTTCGTATCGACCCGCAGTCTTACGAACTGCGGAGTCTGACCGTCCGCACCGTGGACCCGCCGGCCGCGGCGGCCTTCTGCCAGGCAACCGCCACGCTGGACTACGAGAAGGTCCACATCGGCGACAGCGACCTTTTGTTTCCGCGCCAGGGGCAGTTGGAGATCGAGCTCAAGAGCGGATCGCAGACGCGTAACGTGACCACCTTCGCCAACTGCCGCGAGTATCAGGCGGAATCGGAAATCGTTTTCGACGACTCGGCGAACACCGGAAGCGCGGCTCCGCAGACTGCCGGCCGCGGCCGTGTGGCCCTGCCCATCGGCCTGCCGGTGACCCTGGCGCTGGAGGGCCCCATCGACACGGCCACCGCTGCCGCCGGCGATCCGGTGGACGCGAAGGTGGTGAAAGGGGTTCGCCGACCGGGTTCCAACGAGGAACTGGTACCGGCCGGCGCGGTGGTCCGCGGCCGCATCCGCAGGGTGGAACACCACCTGCTTCCGACGCCATATTTTCGCGTGGTGCTGGCGTTCAACCGGGTGGAAGTGCAGGGAGCGGTGTCGCCCTTCGTGGTCCGCAGCGAACCCGACAAGGAACTGGCCGAGAAGTTGGGCGCGAATCTGGAATTGCGCGATACCGGAATCTGGTACTGGGGGTGGGCACGTTCCTGTTCCCCTCGAGCAAGAGCGAAATCGTGATTCCGCGGGGTTCGAATCGAAGTGGTTCACGCTGGCGACAGGCGGGCGGTGAAGGCGGTCAGAGATGGCGACCTTACACTTCGGCGAACAGTCCATCCGACAGCGTAAGGCGAAACCAATCGCCGCACACGTACGGGCAGCCTCGGCTCCGTTCGTAGCACACTATGCCGATTCGTGATACCATCGGCTTTTGTTAGCACGTTCCTGGAATTCGTAGCACGCACGAAACCCGATGATCCACCGCTCTCCTGCGGCCACGTTGCTGGCTCTCCTTTTGGCGCCCTCGCTGTGGGCGGCCGCCGGAACGGTTACCGGCAAAGTAACCGATCCCCAGGGGAAATCTGTCAGCGGGGCCAAACTGCGTCTGCTATCCGGCCGCGATCCCAACGGCGTCGAGCAGTTCAGCGATTCTGCGGGCCGCTTCTTTTTCACTACTCTGAGCGCGGCAACCTATCGGCTCAGCGCCACGGCCGCGGAGTTTTCCGAAGTAACGGCAACGTTCCACATCGCCGATGGCGAAGCGCTCACGGTGGACCTGCAGTTCTCCCGCCTCGCGCCGCGGTCGGAGGCGATCACCGTGGCCGCCGACGTGAAGGACATCGATGTCCAGTCACCCGATCCCGCCGAAAAGGTTTTTGCCAGCGAGAACCTGCTGGATGCCAATCCGGGGCGTCCGGGAGCGCCCATTTCGATTCCAGGCTATCCCGTCGAGACCGCGTCCAGCGGCATCAAGGCGCCGCAATATTTCGCCCCCGGCGTAGCGGGCGACCACGGGGAGCCGATCGCGCAATTCCTCCAGGTGGGCAGCTACCTGGTGCCCAACAACCTGTCGGCGAACGCCCATGGTAACGGCTACACCGATCCGAATATCTACGTGGCGAATGTCATCGAGAGTGTGGAAGTGGATGGCGGCGCGTTCAACGTGCGCGAGGGCAATCACGCCTTGAACCTGGCTACCACTTATGCGCTCCGTTCGCATCTCGATCCGTTTCTCACGTTGACGGGAGACCAGCGGGACATTGCCGGCACCGGCGGGTTCAGCCCCTCGGTTGGTTCTTGGGTTGCGATGGAAGTTTCCTACGGCAATGGATTTCTGGATCGCCTGGAGCACCGCAAGCAGGTCAAGATCAACGGCGGGCAGGTCTTCCGGTTGCGGAATCACACCGTGACGCTGTTCGTTGACGGATATTATGGATACTCGCACGTGGCGGGGTTGAGCCCGATTTACGGGTTCAACGCCGTCGATGCGGCCGCGGGCTGGATGCAGTACCCCGATACCATCGATCCCCGGCAGAAGGACCAGACTCATACGGCCCTGATCGCCGGGAACGACGCGTGGAAACTGGGCGACGAGCAGGAACTGCAGCTCTCGGGTTTTTTTCGCACTTACAACCTGTCTCTCTATTCCGATTTTGGCGACGGCCTCATCCGGCAGAGCGAATTCCGCACGGTAGCGGGCGGCAGCGCGGCGTACAAAAGGAAGTTCTCGAAGAGACTTACGCTGCTCGCCGGGACCGACTACGAGCGGGAAGCGCCGCGGCGCGATGATCTCGATCATTATAACTTCTATAATCCGGCTGAACCGGGTTACTACGGTCCTTTCGTCAAGGTGGACGGCAATAACGTGACGATTACTCCGGTGGCCCCATATGTCGCGGCGGAAGGCGAGTTGAATCAGTATTTCCACTACTATGTAGGCTTAAGGCGCGATGAGATTTTCATCGATAACCAGGACTTAGCCACTCCCGCGAATTCCTGGAACAAGCTGGTGGGATTGAACTCGCCGAAAACCACGCTCACGTTCTTCCCGAAAGAGTCGTGGTGGGTGCCAGAGGTCGCGGTGAGCTTCGGGAAGTCGTTCTTCACCGAAGATCCCAGGATCGGATCGGCTGTGCAGCAGACTCCCACCGGCGCACCCGAAGCTGTCGACCCGGTGGAGACCGCAAGATCGTACCAGTTGGTTGCGAGCAAGCGCTTCCGCAAAGCAGACCTGAAAGTTACACTGGGACACGAGACACAGAGCGCCGAGTATGGCAAGATCGATCCGGACACCGGGCTGCAGTCCGATCTGGGGCCGGGCCGCATCCGCTACCTGGCGATCACGCTGCGCCGGAGTCTCCGCTATGGATCGCTGCAGGCCACCTATGAGCAGGCCGATGCGCGCGGCCTGGATTCCGGGCAGGTGACGCCGGAGGCTCCGAGACTGATCGGCGATTTTTCGTGGACGTACCAGAAGCTGCCCTTTCATTTGCAGGCGAAGGGCGAATTCGAGTATGTGGGCAGGAAGGTAGTCGGGAATGGATGCCATGAGAGTAATCCCACCGATCTGGACTCTTACTGTCAGGGCGTGCCGAACAAGGAATTCCGGCTGGCGGTGGCGCGGCCATTTCTCGCGGGAAGGATCAACGTCGGCATCAATATGATGATTGCCCGTGGCTATACGGGGCAGACCACGGAGACCTTCGCAACGGACTATCGGCCCGGATATGTGGGTCCCTTGCCGGTTCCGGATAACCCGATTGCCGAGGTGGTGGGCGTGCGCATACCTTCCTACGCGAGCGTAAACTTCACTTACACGTTCGGCCGGTAAGCTATCGCCTCAGCGCGGAGTAGTGGTAGTTTTGGCCCTCGTCAAGGTAAGTTGCGGCCAGCGTCATGCCTTCCGCTTCCAGCGCAGCGCGGTAAGCGTCATGGCCGAGTGAGATCGACGGTCTTTCGGTCATGGCATCGAGCCAGGAGCAGGACTGGCTGGGAGCCGTAAACAGAAACCGGCCGCCGCTGGGCAAAACGGCGGCGACTTTCGCGATCAGCTGAAGCTGGACTTCCGCGCGGAGCAGAAAGAAAAGGCCCCAGGCGACCACACCATCGAAAGTCCGGCCGAAGAACTCCGAGTCTTCTACGGCGGCGCACTGAACAGGGCCGGATGGGAAGTTGGCCCGAAATTCCGCGATCATGCTGGGTGAAGCGTCCACTCCATATACGCTGCAACCGTGGGCCACCAAAGTCAGGGAAATCGGTATGCCCGTGCCGCATCCCAAGTCGAGTATTGTGGCGCCGGCGGGCAGCAGCCGCGACCATTCCGCAACCACCGAAGCGCCCACGCCTGACCGGTTCCGCCCGCGGCCTGGGATGAAGATCGGCGCGATTTCTTCGTAGCCGTTCGACTTATCGGCTGTCGCCACTAACGCCGAGTCTACCACTGCCGGATGAAGCGAATTTGACAACCCGTGAATTGAGTTGAGAGCATGGAAACCAACATGAAGAGCGGCTATGTCTGTCTGATCACATTACCGGGCCTGCTGGCGGCCGGATTGATGAACGCCAACCAGGCCGCGACATCCAACACCGACTCGGCGCCGGCCTTCGAGGTGGCGGCGATCAAGCCCAGCGATCCGAAGGCCATGAACAACGGCTGTTTCATGAAAGGGCAGCCCGGGGGGCAGACCTTCGTCGGGCGCTGTATCACGGCACGGCTCCTGATCACGTACTCCTACAAAATCATCGACAGCCAGCTTGTGGGCGGACCGGACTGGCTGGATACCCAGTTATACGATTTCGATGCCAAGGCGGATCATTCCCTGACTCGTGCGGAACTTGCTCCCATGCTGCAGACGATGCTGGCAGACCGGTTCAAACTGAAGTTTCATCGCGAAACCCGCACCATGCCGACGCTGGTGTTGACGGTCGACAAGACGGGAGCGAAAATGACACCGAATGACGGCCCCAACGGGTGGGAGATTGCCATCACCTCGATCCCCGGATCTACGCTGCCCAAGGTCAAGGGCACCCGGTGTCCGATGTCTTATCTAAGTTGGTGGATCGCGCAAAGGCAGGACCGTCCGGTGGTGGACAAGACGAATCTGGATGGATTTTGGGACTTCACGCTGGAGTGGGTGCCGGATGGCATGGCGGAGGGCCGCAAAGGCCCGATCGGCGAGCAGAGGCCGCCATTGGAGGGTCCCTCACTTCCCACCGCGCTACGGGAGCAGCTCGGCTTGCGGCTGGAGCCGGAGAAGGGCCCCGCCGACGTCTACGTAATCGACCACGTGGAAAAAGCCTCGGGAAATTGACCCGATTGGCAGTCAATGCGACTGCTCGCGAGTCAGCGCAGCCGAAAACCGTTGGCGGCCGTTGCGCTGACCCGCCCTCCGCGAGCACAAGATTTGAGCAGTCTATCAAATGAATACGCGGGAAATTTGACCGGACTCCATCACGGTTCTTGCAGGGCAAGCTTCCGACGCCGAACGCCGGGGCTCGCCCTGGCAGGCCAAGCTAAAGCCACGGTCCCGAGTACTTCAAGGCTTTCGCGGTTCGAAACGCACTTCTACTTCGGTCTTCACCTTCACGGGGTGGCCGGCCTGTACCGGAGGCTGATAACGAAACTGAGACCACGCCACCGTTTCACAGAGTTGCGCCCCGGTTTCGAGCTCGGCGATTTTCCCTTCCGGGTCAATGGCCACTTTGCAGTGAACCGTTCCCCCCGCGGGGTCCCACAGGGGTGCGGGTTGCACCGTCTGACCCTCGATCAGGGAAGTGCGCTGTTTATCCTCCGCCACGGAGACTTCGGGGATGTTCTTCTCGTCGGCCGCGGCGGCCTTCTTCGGTTCCGCCGACGCTGTGGTGGCGTCCGCGGCTG
>CAZARO010000260.1:0-7023 GCA_964487165.1 uncultured Solibacteraceae bacterium
GCGCGCACCAGCAGTTTCCAGGGCGCCAGGGGGCTGCGGCGCGAGACCTCCGGCAGTTCCACCGCTTCCTCGTCCACCGGCCCCGCGGTCACGGCCAGGAACGCGCGTTGCAACGCGGACGCTGCCTTGCGCAGAGGATGTTCCGCAGGCAGCGCGGCACATTCCGCCAGCGCCCCGAGGTCCCACTCCCGTACGAGAGCCGCGTCGATTGCCGCGCGGCGTTCCGCCGGGAGTTCCGCATCGTTCAGCGGGCGCACCAGTTCTTCCAAGCGAGCGGCATTGGTTCCCACGGGGCGGCTGCGCTCCTTGAGCCGCTCCCGCGCGGAGGGGTAACGCTCGATCACGAGATCGAGCAAACCTTTGGCTTCCATCGCCAGGTTCTGATCGACCAGCGATTGAATGCGCGCGGCGTAGGCATCCAACAGCAGCGCTTCGGAGGCGGCCGTGCCCTGTGACTTGTGAATCTCTTTGGCGGCTTCCACGGCGGCCTTGGCTTTGCCGTTGGCGATCAGTTGCCGGACGCTGGTCTCCGCTCCCGAATTCGCAGCGGGCCCGGGCGAAGCCGCAGCCCCGGCGCCAGGAGAAGGCGAGTTATTCTTGGACTTATTCCACACGCAATTCCAGGCTCTTTCTTCTCGGGGGTGTTACCTAATTATGCCTGGATCTGCGCGGAAATGCCAACGTGCGGGAACTCCGGGGCTTCAACATTGCAGGAAACTATTGATTGGCATAAGATTACCAACGTGGCGTCTTCTACCGTCGGCCGTCCGTTCTACGGGACCATTTGGTTCGGGCTTGTACTGACAATCGGGGTGATACTGGCGATTTACGTCGCTGTGGCTTTGGTGCCGAACCTGGAAGGAAGGCCGGTTCGGGGAGGCGGGCAGTTCGGCGTGGTCCTGATAGCGGCCTATTGGGTGTTTGTCTTCCCCAGGTTGCGCAAGAGCCGCGCCGGTGAAAACAAGCCCCAGCCCGAAGACTCGGTCAAATAGGTCCGGCGCGCCTGCCGCGGAGCCTCAAAAAACAGGGCGCTATACTTTTGTATCGGAGCTTTCCGGATGCGCAAACGCATGTTCGTCACCTTCTTCGTGCTGGCTCTTATATTCCGGCTGGCGGTGGCGGCGGCATCCCATATGTTCACCTGGCTGGAACGTTCGGAGATGGAAGTGATCGCCATGAACGTGGTGCAATTCGGCGACTACAATCTGTATGACGCACCGACGGCGCATTCCACGCCCGTCTTTCCGCTGTATCTCGCCGGGATATTCAGCCTCTTCGGAACGGGTGTACTGGCGCAGGCGGTGAGCGCCACTCTGGCTTGCACCGTCTCGGCCCTACGCTGCGGGCTGATACCGGTCTTCGCTCTCGACGCGGGTTTCGGCCGCCGAACCGCGCTGCTTGCCGGCGGCCTAAGCGCGGCTTACATCGGCTCGCTCGAAACGGAAGTCAGCGGCAAGGTCGACGGGCCGTTCGTGGCCATGGCGCTACTGATTCTGATCTGGGCCGTGATGCGCATGTGGCGCGGTGGCTCCTGGCAAACGCGGACGCCGTGGTGGTTTTTCGCATTTTGCGGTTTCGCCGTCCTGCTCAACCCCAGTCTTCTGGCGGTAATGGGCGGACTGCTGGTGGCCGGCGCGGTGGTTTGCCCCGCCCAGGCCCGCATGCGTTATGGCCGGCAGGTGGCGCTGGCGGCGCTCGGTATCCTGATTGTTCTTACGCCGTGGGCCATTCGCAACTATGTGACCTTAGGCTCGCCCATCCTGACGCGCAGCAACCTGGGCCTGGAGTTCTTTGTGTCCAACGGACCGGGCAGGACCTTCGATGTCACGGAAAATGCCGGCAAATATCACCCCAGCGGGAACAGCGCCGAAACCAGCATGATCGCCAATCTGGGCGAGGTGGAATACAACCGCATGCGACTGGCGGAAGCCCTGGCATGGGTGCGGCGCAATCCGGGCGATTTCCTGCGCTTGACGGCCATCCGGGCCGCCGCCTGGTGGTTTCCGCCTCGCCCGCGCATCCTTCTGCCTCCTAAGCTGGTTTTGACGCTGCTGGCCTTCGCCGGCTTGTGGCTGATGTTCCGCCGCCAGCCGCTGGTGGCGTGGTTGTTCCTGATCACCTGGGCGACCTTTCCCGATGTCCATTACGTGATCCAATGGATCGGCCGTTATCGCGTCCCCATGGACTGGCAGATGGTGCTCTGCGCCGCCGTGGCGCTGTCCGCAGTGTGGCAGAAGACGGCCCTCGCGGGGCTGATGCTTGCGCCACCGGCCTGGCGGGGTGGGCTTCAGCGTGTGCCTTAAAGGGGCGGATTACCATTGGAGGGAAGGACCCGGGACCTCGCGACAAAGTCCACAAAAGGTGGGCGGGCGACTTGGCAGGCCGTAACGCGAGTGAAGCTCGACCAGGCCTCGAAAAAGCCCAATTTGGTGTCGACCGGCGCGGGAAGGCGTCAGCCCGATAGCCAGCAGCACGGATCGAACCACCGGGGTAGTGAGCACAGCATGCCAAGAAGGTAATCATGCGTCGGAGAGGGTCAGCGCTACCGGAAGCCTGGTCACGCCGGTGGAAGGAAGGGCCTTGCTTATGGTGAGCTTGAGAAGGAGAGAAGGAGTGGCGATAAGCCAACGATGGCGCGCCGAGAGACGGGGGGAGGGAAGTGTGGTCGAACCTTATCGGGAAGGAGTTACACGATCGGACGGATCAACCCCAACCGGTGCGACGAAAGATGATCGACAAGCCGGGGGCGGACAACGGCCGCAAGGCCATTGTGGGCGCCGATTGCGGTGAATTTATCGACTACAGCGACGTCCGCAAAATGATCGATACCTCGATCCAGCCCGCCACAGGTAAAATACCTGCATGACGCAGGACCTTCGCTACGCATGGCGCATTCTTCGTAAGTCGCCGGGGTTCGCGGCGATTGTCATCCTGACTCTGGCCATCGGCATCGGCGCTAACACGGCGGTATTCAGCGTGGTCCGCGGGGTGATCTTACATCCGCTGCCTTATAAAGATCCGGCGCGCCTGGTGGAGGTGCTGGACGCCAGCGTCAAAGATCCGAACCTATCCAAAATCTTCGCCACTTACAGCGATTTCGAGGAGTATGCCCGCCACGCGCGCAGCTTCGAAAAAATCGCCTTCGCCACCTGGGCCGGCGCCGGCGCGACGCTCACCGGCCGCGGCCCGGCGCGCAACGTCCTGGCCATTCCGGCGAGCGAAAACTTCTTCGCCATGCTGGGTGTTGCCGCCGCTCGCGGACGCACCTTCGAGCCGGGCGACCTCACTCGCGGCTGCTCCGTGGTGCTCAGCGATGGCTTCTGGCGCAACACTCTGGGCGGCGACCCCGCTATCGTGGGCCAGAGCCTCAACCTGAGCCGGCGCTCCTGCACCGTGGTGGGAATCATGCCCGCCACCTTCGAATTCTACCCGCGGCCGACGCAGCTTTGGACGCTTTTTACCCCCGGCGATCCGCGTCCGCGCGGCCGATTTCTGGTCCTCGGCTTCGCGCGGCTGAAGCCGGGCGTCACCGCTGCGCAGGCGCAGAGCGAACTCGCGGCGCTGCATAAACAGATCCACCAGGCCGATTGGGAGCGCGATTTCACGCCCGCGGTCGGCAATCTGCAGGACGAATTCACGTTCCTCGCGGGCCGCAATTTGCGCGCTACCCTGGCGCTGTTGCTGGTTGCGGTGGCACTGGTGCTGCTCATCGCCTGCCTGAATGTGGCCAATTTGCTGCTGGCGCGCTCGTCGGCGCGCGCGCGGGACTTCGCCGTGCGGGCGGCACTCGGGTCGGGCCGCGCCAGGCTCGTCCGCCAGTTGCTGGTGGAAGGCCTGCTGCTGGCTTCAATTGGTGGGGCCGCTGGAGTGCTGGTGGCGCTGGCGCTGGTGAAGTATTTCCTGCATGTGAACCCTATTGAGTTGCCCATCGGCAGCGATGTTTCCGTGAATGTCCCGGTATTGCTCTTTACCGCGCTCCTCACCATGGTGACGGCGCTGGTTTTCGGCGTTGCGCCGGCGTGGAGCGGGTCACGCGCCGGCGTGGATGCCGGTCTGCGAGCGGCTGGCAGGGGCGCGATCTCCGGCGGGAATCGCCGCCTCACCCGCGTGCTCATCGCGGCGGAAATGGCCCTCTCCCTGATGCTGCTCTCGGGCGCCGGCCTGCTGATGCGAAGCGTTCTGAAAATGAGCGCGGCATCGCTGGGGTTCGACCCCGATCATGTGTTGACCATGCGGACCAGCCTGCCGGCGACGCGGTATCCCGGGCCGGAGGAAAAGCTGCGCTTCTACGACGAGCTGCGTTCCCGCTGGAACGCCATTCCAGGCGCGGAGGGGACCGCCATCGCCACCGTCATGCCGCCGTACAGTTCGGGGACGTCGGGAGTTCAATTGGAGGGCAAGGCTCGCGGTACCGCGTCAGACGTCGGCGAAAATATGGTGAGCGACGATTATTTCCAGGTGCTGCGCATCGCTCTGCGGCGCGGAAGGCAGTTCGACCGGGAGGACGGGACGGGCTCGGCCGCGGTCGCCGTGGTGAACGAAAGATTCGTCAGCGAATACCTTGCGGGCGTGGAGCCCATCGGCCAACGGGTGCGGATCTTGGGGTACGAGGAAGGTCCATGGCTGACGATTGTCGGGGTGGTCGCCACGGAGAAACATCCCGAGCTCATGCACGAGATGACGTGGCACGAATCCCCGATTCTGTACCGTCCGATCGCGCAGGCGCCGTCCGATTCGGTGGCGCTCGCGCTGCGCATGCACGGCGACCAGCCCGGCACGGGACGCGCCATGGAGCGCAAACTGGCGGATATCGACCAGGAAGTTGCTTTGGGCGAGATAACGCCCTTGCGGGATTTGCTGGGATCGTATTTGAAGTACCCCCGATTCCGCGCCATCGTATTGGACCAGTTCGCGGGTCTGGCGCTGCTTCTGGCGGCGCTCGGGCTGCACGGGCTGCTCTCGCAGTACGTCACGCAAAGGACGCGCGAGCTGGGCCTGCGGATGGCCATCGGCGCCCGAACGCGCGATATCGTGCGGCTGGTCGCGGTACAGGGCGGGGTACCGGTGCTCGTGGGGCTGGCGGCCGGCATGCTGTCGACGGTGGCGCTCACGGGTTACCTCACCAGCCTGCTCTTCGAGGTGTCGCCGGGCGATCCGTTGACCTTGATCGCGGCTCCGGCGGCGCTGCTGGCGGCGGCCGTTGCCGCCATGGCGAAGCCGGCGTTGACCGCCGCGGCGGTGGATCCCATGGAGGCGCTGCGCGACGAGTAGCGTAGGCAGGATGGCACCAGGTTGGCAGCCCGCACTCTCGGCGTTGGCCTTTTCGTGGGGTAGGCTTCAGACTAATGCCGGCTCTAGCCGGCTTTCCTAGCGGGGCTGGCACCTTTGAACTTACCGACGCGGGCAATGGTGGCTGGACAGCAGAACAGGCGAACGTGGGTAACCAGCCCGGACTTTTTCGGCACCATGCCCGTACGGCTGGTGCGCGGCCGCGATTTATGCCATGGCTGATGGTCCCGGTGCTCCCTCCGTGGCAATTGTGAACGAGCGCATGGCGGCCATGGCGTGGCCGGGGCAGAACCCCGTCGGAAGACATTTGGACGCTTGGAATCGAAAGGGCGTCGAAGTGATCGGGGTAATCGCGGACGGCCAATCGGGATGTCCACGAACTGTCGGATCCAACGGTCTATCTGGCGTTCGACCAACGGCAGTCCATGGGGGCGGGGGCTGGAAATTCGCTGCCTCGGGCCGCTGCCGCCCATCGAATCCGCGGTGCGCCAGATCGTGAAGGCGGCCGCGCCGGGCTACGAGGTCTCGCACGCCTCTAGCATGGAGCTTCTGCGCGACAACCAGATTTCGCAGGAGCGCCTGCTGGCGTTTCTCTCGTTGCTGTTCGGGGCGCTGGGCACGACGCTTGCGCTGGTGGGCACTCGGTGATGCGGCACGCGTGAGATCGGCATCCGCATCAGCGTCGGGGCGCAGAACAGCGACGTTCTCTGGCTCTTTCTGCGCGAAGCTCACTGCTGCTGGCGCGTTTCGTGGGCAAGTTGCTGTATCAGGTTCCGACGCTCGATCCCGTCAGCATAGCGGCCACCGTCGCGCTGCTCGCCATTGGCGGTGTGACGGCGTCCCTGCTTCCCGCGCGGCGCGCGGCGAGGGCCGATCCTCTCACGGCGCTACGCTCCGAGTGACGGTGGCAGACCGCTTCCTTTGGTCACGGCTCGGTTACAAGCGGTGCGCAATCAGCGGGGCGTTTCCGAGCCGCGACCACGCGGACCGGTTGACCGGGCGGCCTCGACCCGAATGCTATCCTGATATGGAGTTCGGTGTTCCAGCTAATCCACCTCCGCCGCGCCGGAGTCTTACTAATCGGCGGTCTCGCCCTTTTGACAGGCCTCTACGCCTGGCAAAAGCCATTTCGCGAATACCCCGGGCTGGAATACACCAAGTATCCCATCCCTCCCAATCCCAACGAGCTTACCGAATGGGTCTTCGCCCGCCTCATGTATCCGCCCGTTGACCCGCGCAACGGCGGCGTGGAGATGTTCGATAGCTGGAAACAGGGCGGCACCAACTGGACCATGGACTATCCCCGCTCCGACCGCCATCTTTCGGCGGCCGTCCGCCGCCTGACGCGCGTCCACGGCCGATCGGCCGAAGAGCCCACCGACCTGGACGATGGCGACGTGTTTAATCGTCCCTGGCTCTATGGTGTGGAAGTGGGCCACTGGCAGTTGACCGACTCGCAGGCGGCCGCCATGCGCGAGTTCCTGCTGCGTGGCGGCTTCTTCATGTGCGACGATTTCCATGGCACCGTGGAATGGAGTTTCTTCGAAGCCAGCATGCGCAAGGTCTTCCCCGACCGGCCCATTGTCGAGATCGAAAGCAAAGATCCCATCTTCCACACCATCTACGACCTGGACGAACGCTACCAGGTCCCCGGCGCGCAGTACCTGGAGACCGGCCAAATCTGGGAGAAAGATGGTAAAGTGCCTCACTGGCGGGCAATCTATGACGACAACG
>CAZARO010000261.1:0-7021 GCA_964487165.1 uncultured Solibacteraceae bacterium
TTCCGCATGCCGGTGGACCTGCGCATCACCACCGACGGAAATCCGGAGGAGGCCAAGGTGGAAGTGGTGGGCACTTCGTCGGAATTCAGCGTCGATACCTTCGGCAAGCCGAAGGACGTGCAGATCGATCCCGGCAGCATGGTGCTGCATTACGAGCCCAATATCCGGGTGGCGGTGGCCATCCGCAAGGGCGAGCAGTTCGTGGAGTTGAGCCAATTGGGAGACGCTCTCAAGGAATACCAAAAGGCCCTCGAGACCAACCGCGCCAGTTCGCTGGCGCATTACCGCATGGCCGAAGTCTACTTCCTGCAGCAGACCTGGCAATCGGCCATCAACGAGTTTCGGGAAGCGCTGAACGGAGATCTGGAGCCTAAGTGGACCGAGGTCTGGTCGCACATTAACATGGGGCGGATTTACGACATCAGCGGTTCGCGCGACCGCGCGGTCAATGAATACAACCTGGCGATCCGTACGAAGGACGATACCCAAGGCGCCCAGGCGGAAGCCGCCAGGCTGCTCAAGACCCCGTACGAGAAACCGAAACGCATCGACCAGTAGGGTTTCAGACTAATCTCCGCTTGCATTTATTCTAGTACCGGAACGAGTAGCCCTATAACTTCCGATATCTATTCACGAGCAGCCTTCCAGTACTAGTATCGATTCGACGCCCTGCCGTTCGCCGGGGAGTTCATGACTGAAAAGCTTCTTACGCTGGAGGAAGAGACTATTGACTTCAGTATGCCGAGAAGGTAGGCTAGATTTCGACGCGTAATACCATGTGTTTGGCTTGAATTATGCGCAAATCGGGTTACCCGCGAGGTACCCGTGCAGCAGCACGGCAAGCGAGCTTATGAGTTGTGCCTCGATGGCGCGGTCAGGGGCGATTCTGGAGATTTTTCGGCGTTCGATATGAGCAAGATTCGCCTATTAGTACTATTCAGCACGATACTGGCAGGCGGCATCGCGCCACTGCATGCAGACGCGATTTTTGAATTCAATGAAAGTGGGAACCTGGGATTCATACTGAACGGAGGTCAGTACGTTACCCTTCCGGAGGGCATCGTGGAGCCCGACCCCACGGGTGGCTTTACGGGTGGTGACGTTCTGGTCTACAACCTGACTTCCGAGTTGGATGGCTTCGTGATGTTTAACGGGGATGTTCCGATTGGCCTCTCCGACGGCCTCATAGGCGATCTGCGCTTCACCGATCCGGCCGGCGTGACTACCGGAAGCGAGACTTGCGGGACCACGCAGTGCCTCATGATTTTCTATGTATTCGATAGCAACGGACTCCCTGCTGATATCGACCCCTCAACTGCATTCCTGCAGACGCAAACGCCCGGAACGGTGCTCAATGACGGCCAGTTCTCGTACACCGCGGGTGTGGTCGACTATCAGGGCGACATCGTTCCGGAGCCGGCTCCCGCGGCGATGCTGCTGTCCGGCCTGGCCGCGTTCGCTCTCCTCCGCAAGGGAACAAAGGCGACAATAAGGTGAAACGACTGCTGAAGAAGGCACTCTGGGCTCTTGTGCCGACTGCTGCCTTCGCGGCGAGCTTCAACCCGGTGGGAGTAACCGGTTACAACTGTGCCGGTATCGTTCCGGCAGCGGGCCCCCTGTCGTCAGCTCAGAGCCTGGATGGTTCCAACGACGCACTCTTCCAAGCCGGCTTTCCGGGAGCGACGGCAGGTGGATTACCCGCGAGCGGAGCACTCACCTACACCACGGTTTCCAACAGCTTCACTTTCGGGTTGGGAGCGTATGGCGGCTCCAACCTGCTGCAGGCGAGTCCTAGCGGCACTATTTGTCCGACATCTGGCGCCACTTTCAGACTGACTACTCCAGGAAGCTTTACGAGCCTCGCAGTTCTAGGTTTTTCGACGGGGAATAATGCGCCCGGCGCGATCGAAATGGTGGGCGACATTACCTTGCATTTCAGCGACAATTCTTCGTCGGTGTATAGCCGCGCGGTCGATTTGTCGGATTGGATGGCGGCGAGTCCGGTGAATCCCAACGTTGTCACCAGCGCCGCCGGCGGCTTAGTAAACCTCTCTAGCGGGTTCTTGCCGACTTCTCCAGGGCCCAATTTCTATGTGTCGTCCATCACACTGACGGCGGGCGATGCGGCCAAGACCCTGACAGGGGTTGGATTCGGCAATTTTCCATTCGGTGGCAATGGGTTCCAGTTCGTCATGGCTATCGGCGGAGTGACTGGGTCAGGTCCGACCCCAACTCCGACACCGACCCCAACGCCAACTCCCACACCGACTCCAACACCGACTCCGACACCGACTCCAACTCCGACGCCAACACCAACCCCGACGCCAACGCCGACCCCGACGCCGACGCCGACTCCCACGCCAACACCGACTCCCACGCCAACACCAACACCGACACCGACGCCAACGCCGACACCAACTCCAACACCGACGCCGACCCCAACACCGACGCCGACCCCAACTCCGGCGCCCACGCCGACCCCAACCCCGACGCCAACAATTCAGATCGCTGCCGTTCCGGCTGTCTCCGAGTGGCAAATGGCGGCGCTGGCCATCCTACTGATCGGCGCTGCGCTAGCCGCCCTCCGGCGTACAACTTAGTACACCGGTTCGCAAATACAGTTGCGTATTCCGCAGACCCAACCGCTCCCTTACATTACGGTCGCGGCTCTGCATGCAGCCTCGTTCAGAGCCACGACCATCAGCACCCGACTTATGGCGCCGCGTTCGGGCGCATCTGCCACAATCCCACGTGGTAAGTTCCCACTTCATAGTATCCGTGCCAGATATACCGGTCGCGAATCAAATTGTTCAACCTGTCGAAGGCAGGCGGAGGCAATTGGTTATCGTCCCGCCCCCACAACACATAGCCGATCCCGTTGCCTGTGAGCCAGCGCGAACTGTCCGGTAAGTCGCCGCGGTAGAAGAGTTCGACTTCGCGCTGCCGGGCGTCGATGTCGGAGCGATTTCCACGCCAGACGTTCTCATGATTCGGCCAGCCCAGAAAAGCCGTCTGCCCGGCGAAGATGGTGAGCGCGGGCTGGGCAGTGTACGCTCCGGTCGGCATGCGCTGCAGCACGATGGCCGGCGGTACGTGCCGCAGGAGATCGAGCATTACTTTCTCCCCCGCATCGTCGCGGATCCAGGCATCGCCGTCCAATTGGCCCAGGTGCGGCTTGGGCATGGCCCAATAGTTAGCCCCCAATTCCCCCGCGAAGGAGCAGATGAGCAGCAGCACGGCCGTCGTTCCCCAGCGGCACACTCGCGACCGGGCTCGCAGGTTGAAGCCGCCGATCAGAAGGATACCGCCGGAGTAGATCCAGGACCACCATTTCAAGACGGAGTTAAAGCGTTCGAACTTGCCCCCGTACATGTCGTCCATGAAGAAGATCTCGGAAAACGCCAGCAGTACGATCCATAGGAGGCAGAGTCCCACCGTCAGCCGCGATTTCTCTCCGCAGGTCAGGTGCAGGGCAAGCACGGCGACGAGCGGATAGAAGATCAGCAGCCAAAGAATGGGCGGAGCGTGCTGGCTGGCCAGAACCATCCGGACAGGCATCTTGGCCGCCACCGACGCGGGTCCGAAATGGGCGAGAAAAGGCTCCATCAGCAACAGAGACGCCGCGAACCCGCCTGCCACAGCCTTCCACGCGACGGGCTTTCGCGAATACCTGCGCAGAGCAAGGTATCCGGCCGCGAGCGCCAGTAGCAGCGGAAATTGCCAGGTGTTACAGGCGAATATCAACGGCACGGAGGCGCCCAACAACGCGTGCGACGCCGCCCGGGCGCAGCCTGCCTCTATGTGGGCGATCGACAGCAAGGCCAGCATGAGCAACAGGTATCCGCTGAAGGGGGGATGGTAATCGCCCAGCCCCACCATATAAGAAAAGGTCTCCACCGGAAGATCGGGCGTGGCGGCGTTGACGTGGCTGACCTGGAGCAACCACCGTCCCAAAGGCCGCGTGGCGGAATCCGCGGCGAAACTGGCGCCGATGAAACGAACGCTGGAATACAACGCCGGAGACCCTTCGAGGAACCGGATGAGAGGCGCCGTTCCCACACCGCCGACAAGGAAGGATGCGGTCAGCAGAAGGGCAGGCAGGCGCCGGCGGACGAGCAGCATGGCGGTTGCCCCGGCCCCAGTGGTCACCAGCGCTATCATCGTGCAAAAACCCAGGTTATAGGCCATTCCCGGCGTGGTGCCGAAAATGCGCCCGATCAGTGCCGCCGCGTAATGCTGGAGCGCATAATACATTTCGAACCGGAAGGGCGGCAGCCACCGGTCCACGGGCGGAAGGATGCCGCCGCCCAGGTAGTTGGCGATGAAAGTGAGGTCGGTGATTTTTTCCGAGCTGGCGTCGATGTCCGGGAAGCTGTAGCGCCACATCAGCGCATAAAGGAATGCGCCGTGGAAAATCAGCTCCGTGCGCCAGCGGGAACGGAGAAAGGTTCTCTCTCGCGCCACCATCCAAAGGGAAAGCGCGGTAGTCAAAGGGAACAGCCAGCTCAGGCTTCCGAGCACCACAAAGTGCTCTACGAAGAAGAGAGCGGCCACCAGTGCGATCGGGGAACCCACCCTAGTCAGGGACCAGGACCCGGCAAACCTGTACAGGGCCAAGGCCAGGCCGGCCAAATTGATCCACAAAAGTAGCACGATCAGCGCGTTGGAGATGTGGACCATAGAAAGTCAATGTAACAGACCGGTGGCCGCCCAGTGCGGCCTTCGGGGAAGCTTGTCCGCCGGCTGGTAACGACTGCGCGCGGCCCGTTGCGGCACTCGCCGGCGGCGGACACCATCCAGCAGAAACGCGATGCCCAGGAACACCGTGACGGGCCAAAGGGAAAACAGGAGTAAGGGGGATTCCACGAACATCAGAGCAGCTCCCGAATAGGCGAAGGCCGGTTTCGAGCGCATCGCACCTATCGCACCAAGCGTAATCCCCACCAGAATTCCCACCGGCACGACGATCGTTCGCACCACCGCGCGGTTCTTCGTCTCGCTGCTAGCCCCGATGTGTCGGCAAGGTCCCACCGCCGACGAATAATGGATCGCCGTCGAAGACGCTCCCCAATCCAGCACGGGTCGGCTAACTCGGAGACGGTGACGGAAATGGCTCGAACCGCGGCCAGGCCCATGATCAACGATGCCACTGCCGCCGCTATCAGCATCGGGGCGCGCATGCCTGCGGCTTGGGCCGGCGTGCCTCCGAAAGTTGATTCCGGCTTTGTCCGCTTCGTCCTACTTGAACTCCACGGCTCTAGTGTACGCACGCAAGGTGCATGCGCCAAGCAAGGGCCCTTTTTCCGCCGCCGGCGGCCCGATGTGTAAATTGGGTTGGATCACGATGTAACCGGGAAATTTTAGGATAATTCGGACGATCCAGCCGGTGGTCCCGGCCTTTGGGCTGTACGGCGCAAATTTGCCACCGATGAGCACGGATGAACACGGATAGAAACCGGCGCAGAGGAATTCTCGTTCTTGCCTCCTTCTTATCCGTCTTCATCAGCGTCCATCCCTGGCCAAGTGCCCTTCGTTCCGGAGGTTGGACGGCCCGACTCGTCAAGCGAAACTCTGGCTGGCGACGCCGCCCCTTTTCTGCTACCATAGCCTTCTACCCTAGCGCTCTATGGCAGACTCGCTGCAAGGCACGCTCGATCTTCTGATTCTGAAGACGCTCCAGCTGGGGCCGAACCACGGCTTCGGCATCACCCTGCACATTCAGACCGCGACGCAGGGATTGCTGCGCGTGGAGGAAGGCTCGCTCTACCCGGCGCTCCACCGCCTGGAGCGCGACAAGCTGGTGAGCGCCGCGTGGAAGACCACCGACAAGCGCCGCCGGGCGCGAGTTTACAGCCTGACGGCGGCGGGGCGCAAGCGCCTGGGAGAAGCGGAAGAGAGCTGGACCGCGCTGGCCAAGGGCGTGGGACGGCTGTTGAGGTACGCATGAAAAACTGGTTTCGGCGGCGCGATCGCGCACGGGAAATTCATGAAGAGGTGGAGGGCCACCTGGATATGCGGGCGGAGCTGAATCGCGCCGCGGGCATGTCCGCGGAAGAGGCGACCAGCGGCGCGCGGCGGCAGTTCGGCAACGCCGCGCTGATCGAAGAAGATGTGCGGCGCGTGCGCTCGCACCCGTGGCTCGAAAGCCTGGCGCAGGACGCGCGCTATGGGCTGCGCGGATTTCTGCGCTCGCCGGTCTTCACGGCGACGGCGGTTCTCACCATCGCCCTGGGGATCGGCACTTCCACCGCGGTCTTCAGCCTGGTGGACCGCATTCTCTTCCGGCCGCTGCCCTACCCGCAGGCCGACCGCCTGGTGTCCATCGGAATCATCGCGCCCAGCGTGGACCGGAACGAATTCGTGTTCGCCGACAACTATGTGCGATGGCGCGCTCACCAGACGCCGTTCCAGAACATCACCACCTTCGGCTTCATTTCGGATTGCGACCTCAGCCAGCAGAATGCCGTGCGCTTGCGCTGCGCCATGGTGGAATCCACCTTCCTGCCGACCTTCGGAATCCAGCCGGTGCTGGGCCGCAACTTCACACACGCGGAAGACCAGCCCCACGCATCGAAAGTGGCACTGCTCTCGTACGCAATCTGGAAGAGCCGCTTCGGCGGCGACAGCGGCGTGATCGGCCGCGCGATTTCGGTGGACGGAGAGCCTACCAACATCGTCGGCGTGCTGCCGCGCGATTTCGAGCTGTTCAATCTCAGCCCCATCGACCTGCTGATTCCCGAAGCTATCAACGAAGCCCGTCCCGGCAACGGACGCGCCTTCCGCGCTTTTGGCAGGTTGCGTCCGGGAGTCAGCGTGGACCAGGCGCGGGCAGCCATGCAGACGCTGTTCGAGCAGGACCGCGGCACTGTCCCGCCGCAATTTCGCAAAGAACTGAGCCTGGTGATCCGTCCGCTGCGCGAGCGGCAGATCGGCGATATGCGGATCGCGTCGTGGACGCTGTTTGCGGCGGTGCTGGTGGTGCTGCTGATCGCCGCCGCCAATGTGGCCAACCTGATGCTGG
>CAZARO010000262.1:0-7003 GCA_964487165.1 uncultured Solibacteraceae bacterium
TGAGCGGTTCCGGTGACCTGGCGTTCCTCGTCACGACGGCAGGACGCCTGGTGAGAATCACTCTGGCAACCAACGCCGTCGACACGCTCATTCCGCCTACGCCGTCGGCGAGCGACTTCGACTGGTGGGCGTTTGGCTCGCTGTTCCACATGAAGGGTACGTTCTCCGGCTCGCCCGCCGATTGGAAGAATCGAATCCTGATCGGCGGACAAGCGGCCCCGGTGCTGTCCCTGAAGCCGGGACTACTGGACATCCAAATCCCCTGGTCGGAGGCCACGGGAAGAGCTCCGTTCCGGATCGTCGATTCGGGCAACTCCCCATTCGAGCAGAACGAACTGGTTCTCGCGCGGCCGTATGCCCTCAAACTCGAGAAGGCCGATGCAGGGGAACCAGGCCTGTTTGGGATTAGAGCGTCCAACGGAGATGGCAGCGGTCCGCCGGCCGCCCAACCCGGCCCCGGGGATATGTTCCGCCTCTATATGACCGGTTTAGGTCCGGTGGAGAACCAGCCCCCGGCCGGCGCCGCCACGCCGTCATCGGTTGCCAGCCCGATTCGGGCGCGGCTCACCTGCAGCTTCATGCCGCACACCAATCCCATCGAGACGGTCTCAGCGAGTCTGCTGCCGGGCATGATCGGAGTCTATCAAGCGACCTTTCGATTACCTGACAACGCAGCCGCCGCGACCCTGATCGGGGCATCGTGCGAGCTTTGCGGGCCTTGCGCGGCGGGTTCCGAATATAAGTACCATGGACAATGCGGCGATGCTTGCATGGTAAGCGGCGGGGGCACGCCGATGCCTTCCCACGTCTTCACGGCGGTTCCGTAAGTTGGCGATCGTGGATTACCGTCCACAGCGCGGCGGCTGGAGGAGTTCTGGGTCAGTTGGGTACGGTAACGCCGTTTAACTGGCGTTTATCGGAAAAGAAAACCGCACTTCGCTCCACAACGCTCGTTTGCGTCGGTACCTGCGGCCTTAGTGACAGTTGGATAATTTAGACCCGCTGTGCCATCCTAGGTAGACCATGCCCCAGAAACTTACCGCGCTCCTGTTTCTGGCCGCGCTTCTGGCGTGCGCCCAGTCCATCACTGTCCAAAATTCTTCGTTTGAAAACGCGAACCTGACACTGAACAACGGGTTCGGTCCGTACTCCAATCTAGTGGCGGGCACAGTCGTGCCGTTATCTGGCTCCCTGCCAGACTGGACCGAGAGCGGAACCACCCTCGACGCCTTTGCTGGCGCATGGGCCCCGAACCGCGCCCAATTTCCGAACTGGTGGGTCGGCAACAACGTTGGGTACATCTATATCGTGGGAGGGGGCACGGTATCGCTGTCGCAGGCCTTATCAACCAATCTGCAAAACGAAACTTCCTACACCCTCTCCGCGCTTATCGCCGCTCCTCCCTCGCCGTACATCTTCAATTATTCGATTCAATTGTGGGCTGGGAAGACCATGCTGGCAGCGGCGAGTAACCGCCTCGGGCAGCCAGGGTTCGTCTTTGGCGCCGACTCGGTCACCTATTACAGCGGGGACAACAATCCGCAGGCGGGCCAACCCTTGCAAATCGTTCTTTCTGCAACGGGAAGCAGCGGAGGCACTTACGGCGCGGAATTTGATACCGTAGGCCTCACCGTCAGCAATGGCCCGGTGGCGACGAATGTGCTCCCGCAGTTGGCTTACGGAGGTGGATGGTATACTGCGCTCTACTTCACAAACCTCAACGGTGGCCCCGTTTCCTTTCCGATCTATTTCTTCGGGGATGACGGCAATTCCCTCAATGTCGCCGCGGCTAATGGAACATCAACCACCGTCAACCTTGCCGGCCGCGGTTCCGCCGTCATCCAGATTCCTAATTCCGGCTCCCTGGCACAGGGCTATGTCACAACCGCCTTGCCCGCCGGTGTTAACGCGTATGGGATTTTTCGTCAAAGCGTCGCCGGAGTTCCCGATCAAGAAGCCGTTGTTCCTTTGTCCGGCGTAACCAATACCGTCAGCACATTGCTGTTTGACGAAACCAGCTACGTTACCGGCGTCGCCATCGTCAACCTGAGCTCGACCAGCAACGCCGTCAACGCCACCGCCTACGACAGCCATGGCAATGTTATAGGGAATGCTACTATTTCGTTGCCTGCTAACGGCAAGACGGAAGCAGTGCTCACATCCATCCCCGGCTTATCCGCCCTCGCCGGCGTGGTGGGCTCAATCGATTTCAGCGTCAACACCGGCAATATAGCAGTACTCGGATTGCGTTTTGACGGAACTGCCTTCACGTCTATACCCACCTTCGACAGATAATCCCAAGGCCGGGAAGTTACGCCACTTCCCATCCTTCGAGGATCACGGGGTTGACACGGAGGGGAAATACGGAACTGACCGGACGCTTACGCTCAATGCGGCGCTGGGTCTCGATAAGCACGAGGCGCAGAGGGTCGCGGAGCCGGAGGGAGAGAACGTCGCTCCGGCCAGCTTTGCAGCGAAGGTCGTGGCCGAGAGCCGGGCGACGGAGATGGCTCCGTAACAATTTCGTGCACTGAAGGCTTTGGTGGGGAACAGGATGGCCGATACGAATCTGTTGAAGAATTTTACAGCAAGGGTAAGGAGATCGCCCTCGGGCAGCAATTAACAGGTCCGAAACATGCCCGCCGTCGACTATCGTGCCAACGATGAGTTTGACCACGTGCAGGCTGAGGTGAAGCGTTCGCGCTGATCCGGGGACGAAGAGTGGGGTTACCTTCCGTTGGCCCTTGACGGTCAGTCGGGATGCCGCGTCCTTCGGGGTGGTTACCGATATGGTCCCTTCCTGCCGCGACCCTGGAAACTCATTACCGCGAGCAAGCCAATCGGACCCCGCCCTGTGTATCATTAGAATGAGTTGGCTATCATCCAACGCGCGTGGAGGTCTCATGTTCAAGTGCAGACTGCCCTGGTTCTTCGCATTCGCGGCGGCCCCGCTCATCGCAAACCAGCAAATCAGTTCCCCCGCGGAAGATACTGCTGCGTGTGTGCCTCAGGCGTACATCGCCAATATGCTTCCCACATTTCAACCTTTCGCCACGCTGCCGGAGTCCGCTTACCAGAAGTTCGATGATACCGGCGCTAGCAACGTGTGGGTACCTGTCCTGGTTACCGTCGGCCCGGAAGGTAGGGTGACCGGCACGGAGGCACTCGGCGGGCCGGAATTTCTTCGCCAGACATCCACCGATACCGTTCGCCACTACCGGTATCAGCCGGTGCTCCGAAACGGCCAACCCGTCTGTGCGCTTACGTCCGTCAACGTTGTCTATCCCACGCCGGGGAAACTGCTGGTTCCGCTGGATTCCGCCAGTGAGGCCGCGGTCTTCCATCGGCTGCAGACAATCGAGAGACAGTGGCCGCGCACACCGGAGCAAGTGCTCGCCGACATGCAACAGGAACTTGACGTCCCCGGCGGCCTTCGGCGCACCCTGGCGTTACCGGGACTGGCCAAGGCTGCGCTGGCCGCGGGCGAACTGGCAAAGGCCGTGAATTATGCCCGCGAGGGGCTCGGTCCCGGATCCTATGGTCAATCCACGTTCGATTGCAATATGGTTCTAGGTGAAGTGGCGCTGCGTAACGGTAACGTCGCGGAAGCAGCGCAATACCTCATCGCATCCGGCAAGAGTTCGGGCAGCCCGGCTCTGAATTCCTTTGGCCCGAACATGTCCCTCGCGAAGGCGCTCCTCGAAAAAGGCGAAGCGGACGTAGTGCTGCAGTTCTTCGATCTGTGTAAAGCCTTCTGGACCAACCATGCCCAGCTGGATGGGTGGGCCGAGACTGTACGCAAAGGCGGCGTCCCGAACTTCGGCGCGAACTTACATTATTGATCGCTCCCGCTAATAGAGACTGCGTTCTGTTAGTCGTAGGCTTCACGCTGTCGATTATGCCGAGGCTGGTAACTCATTCCTCGGTTGTCCTCCGTTCCCGAGCTGATCGAAGCGTGGCGAAACAAGCCGATGTCCGGGGCGGCGGCAACCGGTTGTTAATGGCCCCGGATCAGAAGGGACAAGCGCTGGTAGCGGTGTTCACTTTCGAGGACGCGTGCGACGCATTCCTCGAACAGGCGCGTACCCAGGTGGACATGAAGCCCTTGATTTACGCCGGAAAAGACCTGTTCAAAATGCTCAGTGAGATGAACCTTACCGGCATCGTCTTCAACTGTTCCGGCCCGGCTCCTCCGGTGGCTTTCGCGGCCGCATTCTCCAAGGTCGTGCTGGAGGCCTGATACCATTCGGGCCAACGTCACGCGGGCCGCAACAATGGGAGAGATGTTCGAGCGCGAGAGCCTTCCGCGCACGGTCGAGATGGTAGCGATCGACAGAGGTTCGAGTGGTGGATCTTCCTTACTGGCCAGCGCTCTGCACCGCCAGCGCCATCGTGCGGCTGGCTGTCGCGCTGCCTTGGGCCGTGACCGTAATCTCGTAAACACCGGGATCGAGCCCGTCGAACGGGATTGGGCTCCATACCCGGAAGGAGCCATCGGCCTCGGCCGGAGGCAGGTCCGGCCGCGCGGCAGTCACCAACTCGCCGTTGCGGGAGAGGACGATCCGCACATCGGGCTTCGCATCCCGGCCGGGGTAGAGGGCGAAGTAGATGCCAACGGCCGCGCTGCGGGACTTGACGATCGTGGAATTCATCTCCGGTGTGATCTTGCCGCCCGGGAACTGCAGCGGGTCCGTGGTATCGCGATTGTCGCCGGCAGGTTGTAAGCTCCGAACGAGCACGATATCGCTCAAGGGACCCGCGGACGGCACCACCAACGCGATCTTGCGCGTGCTGGCGGCCTCGCCGTCTACGTCCCTCGCCACGGCTTCCACACGATACCGGCCCGGTGGAAGAAACAGCGGCAGCGTGACGGTCAGTTCGCCCCGCTCGAACTCAGCTCGCTTGCCCGCGGGAGCGCGAAACAGCAAGTCGCGCGAAATCTTGCGCACCACCTGGTCTTGATCGTCTTTCACCAGCGCGAGGAAAGCGGCGTGGATGCGAAAGAGGCGGGAATCGCCCGTGAAATGCAGTGCCCGGCTAGGCACCGAAAACACGGCCCGGCACTCTGTCGCTTGGGCCCCCGCTTGGAAGATCAACACTCCGGCGTGGAAGTCGAATGCCTGTGGCGAGGGCTGGCTGTTAAGCGCCTTCAACGCGTCAAACTCAAAAGGGGCCAGGGATTGGCCGTCGAGCATGGGCAGCGCGAAGTAGCCATTCCGGCCTTGCAGCCGGATTCCGGGTTTGCGCGTGTGAAGTTCGATGGTGCGAAAATGTCCGTCGTAATTCGACGACGTGGGCGCGTATGCAACCTCATAGTGGCCGCGCACTTCCTCCATCACGTGGCGCAACGGCACTCTGGCGTCGTTGGTATTATCGATTGCAAATCCGCCCGTATCTTCCGCCAGAGAGCGAAGGTTTTCCTGCGGGTTCGTGGGTTTGACGTCCGAATCGCCGGGGTCCACGTCGCTCATCGCCTGCGAAGTCATTTCCGATAGCCTGACCCGCGACTCGGCATCGAGCCCGCTCGGGTCCACCGTATAGAAGGAGATGTTGGCGCGATTGGCGGCGCTAACGACGGCGCGGAAGCGCTCCGGCTCCTCGGGCGGCAAAATCAGGCCGGGGGAGAAATAGACGATGGTCTTGCGTCCGGGAAGCTGCGCCTGCGCTTCAATCAGTTGCTGCAGCGCGTCGATGGAGAGGTTGCCCACCTGGTTGGTGAGGACCGAGATGCTAATCTCAGCCATCTGGGCTTCGGGCCCCGCGAAGTGGCCTGCCTCCTGGGGCCCTCGTTCCTCGGCGGAACCCGGATGAAGCATCTGGAACCGCTTGGCATCGCCCAAACCATTGAGTTTCATCACTTCCGCTTCGGTATCTTTGGCATACTGCTGGTACGCGCCACCCATGGCACGATTGACTGCGCTCTTTAGCAGGGCAGGATCGTTGGTGTATTGTTGGAGCAGCGCCAGGCGGTGGTTGAGAGTAAACACGCCAATGTAGGTATTCTGGTCGACTTCACTTGCCAGGAAATCATTCGCGGCCTGAGCCGCTATTCTGCGGCCTTCCGCGCCCAAAGCTTCGAAAACCAGAGACACCAGATTGATATTGCGAAGCGGCGACGCCGGATTTCCCGCGGCCCGTGCGGGTGCAGGCGCGCCTCCGCTCTCCGGTGCAGCCTCCTCCAGGCCGCCGCGATACCGGAAGCTCCGCTCAGTCTGCGGAACTCCGTCCTCCAGGACTTCCACATCTTCCTGGCGGAGATTGGTAACCAGTTTCTGATGCTTGTCGCGCGCGATGAAATCGAGCAGAACTTCCTGGGTGGTGGAGCGTATGACCGTCGGAGGATTAACCGGCGGCTGGTCCTGCTGAGCAGTTCCCGTTACGGTTGCGATCGCGGCAAGAAAGGCGATGACGCGGTGTGACATGGCGCCTCCTGAGGAGAGTATAAAGACAGTCAGCGAATAGTGCCATCGGTATTTTGGTTCCTCTGGAGAGTATCCTAACCCTATCATTGCCGCTCCCGCCCCAATTCCGTCGAGGAGAAGCCGCTCCTACTGCTCCTTCTAGGAACGTGTCGACCTTGCCCGCGGCCACCATCGCTGCCGCCACGTTCACCAGCACGATGTCGCGTTGCGGATCGCGCTCGCCCGCCAGCACCGCGGTGGCGATCTCCAGATTGCGCGCCTTGTCGCCGCCTTTCAGATCGCCGGCTGAGGCACTGTGGACCGCGAAATCTTCCGGCTCGAGCGTGCGGCGCTCCACTTTGCCGTCGCGGATTTCGAACGCCAGCGTGGCGCCGGTGGTGGTGATTTCGTCCAGCCCGTCGGAGCCATGAACCACGAAGCCGCGCTTCAGCCCCAACGCCGCCAGCGCCCCCGCAATCAATTCGCCGGCCCGCTCCGAAGGCACTCCCGCTAGTTGCGCGCTGGCGCCGGCGGGATTGGTCAACGGCCCCAGCAGATTGAAGAAGGTGCGCATTTTGAGATCGACGCGCACCGGGTTGGCG
>CAZARO010000263.1:0-6973 GCA_964487165.1 uncultured Solibacteraceae bacterium
CGCCAAGCAGGGTGTGGACCGGCGCGCCGATGATTTTCCCGGCCAGGTCCCAGAGTGCGATATCGATGCCGCTGATGGTGGGGATGTGGGCCATGTAGGTATGCATCAGCGAGGTCATGTTCTGGAAGTGAACCTCGATAGCCAGCGGATCCTTACCGATCAGCAGTTCCTTCATGGTTTCGATGCGCGCCCGCGCCATCGGTCCGGTGGCGCCGGCTTCGCCGTAGCCCATTAGTCCGCTGTCGGTATCGACGCGGATCAGGCAGTTGCCGGCGATGTTTTTGATCGCCATGGCGCGAATGCCGGTAATCTTGATGCGGTTGAGGTAAGGCGCGGCCAGTGCCCGGTAGCGGCTGAACAGCCCGGCGCAAGGCAGGGCCACGGCTATGCGAAGTAACTGGCGGCGGGACAGAGTTCTCATGGAACGCGTCCTCCCAGGTGGAGATAATAGCAGATTTGCCGGAGAGAGGCTCGCGGTGGGGCAGGGCCGCGACCGAAGACTATTCACCGCCGAGACGCGGAGACGCTGAGGAAACAAAAGCCAAAGCAAGACTGGAGGACGCGGAGGGACCAGCTGAGGGCGTTGCAGAATTCGAAGAACCGCTTGCTGGCGCGCGCGGCTCGGAATAGGGCCTCTGTGTTTGCTAGAGCCTACCGAGCCGCGACCGCGAGGGAGGCGGTCGATCAGCCGAGTATTGCAACTCCCTCAGCCGGCAATATGTGGGCGTCGGCGCGGGCCCGGAGGAGCGCGTAGCAGCACCATCCCGCATGCACTCTAATGCCGCACCGCGCCGTCGACCACTATTACCGGCATAGGGTGCTTGCGCTCCTCGATCCGGAGCCCCAGTTGCCTCTCGATCGCCTCGAAAACGGTAAGCCCGCCGGGGGGCGCCGGGGCCTGGCTCGCGCCGTCGGCGAGGACAATTCGGGGAGAGCGATTCTTGGGGTTCCACGTCAAGCTGAAGTCGTACGCGCCTGTGAGCCCGGTCAGGTCAACCATGGGTAGCGTGAAATACGCCTGCGCCACATCGGGCAGGCGGTCCGACAGTTGCGCCATCGTGGTGTTCCGGCAGGTGTAAGTCCTCCCTTGGTCGGCGACGATCAGATCGCACTGCGATCGCGCCGTCCCGTCGCTCACCTTGAGCTTCGGGCTGTCTTTCTGCGTCACCAGCGCGAATACCGGCGAGGGCCGCTCTTCGGTGTGGGTCTGTAATTGGAACCGTTCGATAAGCAGCGTCTTCAGCATGGCGCTGAGGGCGTGCGGCGACATCGCGTCCGGCGATTTGGCAAACACATCGAATCGGTCCGAATCCAGCCATTTCGGCCCTCCGGTAACTCTGTCGGCCCGTACTTCGAAGGCCAGGATTATCAGCTCGCGCAGCGTGTCTCCCAGGATTTGAACTTCTCCGGCGGGTAGCGCCGATAGTCCCTGCCGTCCAGTCGCGGACTTACTGGGGTGTACTTCCGCCACCTCGAAACGCGCCGGCGTCCCCGTGCTTTTCGCGGGCTCCTCCGAGGGCGCCGCGTTCACATGGGTCACCACGATGGCGTTGATGGGACGCGTTCCCGGCTCCAGTTTCAACCCCACTTTCTCCAGGCCATCGAACAGCGAGACGGCCGGGCCGCCGTCGGCCTTGGCGGAGACATATGTGGGCTTACTCATCCAATCCAACCGGAAGTTATAGAAGCCGTCGAGCCCGGTGTTATCCACCACCGGGCGGTCTATATAATTCCTGGCAACCTGGGGCAACAACTTACTAAGATCGGCCATGCTGAAATCGCGGCAGGCACGGTGATTCAGTCCGGGATCGCCTTCCACCGTGTGGCAGTCGGGCGTTTGCGGATTGGCCGACGACTGCAGTTTCGGCCCTTTCGGCCCCACCGACAGCAGATACACCGGCATGTCCGTCTGTTTCTGTTCCACCGTCAGCCCGAAGCGATCCGCCAACAGAGTCCGCAGCATTTCGACAAGCTCCGGCCGCGAGGCCTTCCGCGAAACCGCCTTAGCGACTATGTCGAACCGGTTCGTCGCCAGCCAGTCCGGCCCGCCGGCGACCTGATCCGGATTGACGCCGTAGGCCACCGAAATCAGCTTCAGCATGGTGGTGGCCCGGCACTCGAAGCGGCCGTCGGGAAGAAATCCACCTTCCTCCCTGTCGCCCGGGGCGCTGATGTGGACGTCCACCTTTTCAAATGCCAGGCGTTTGGCGGCAGGCTGCCCGAAAGCCGCCAGCACCAGCAGGATTCCGGCCGGCGCGCATTTCATAGATCCTCCATGCGAGGCTGCTGCCAGCCCTTCCAGGCCGCCTCGAAAGAGCGCCGCACGAGTTCCGCCTGGTAGGCCTTCTGCTGCGCTGCGAGCGCCCGATACAGTCCGAAGAGCGACCGCGGATTGCGTGGATTCCGCTGCAGATCGTCGCGGAAGACCTGCTCCGCCGCGGACGCCTGCTGGCTCCGCAGAAGCGCCGCCCCCAGCGATTCGCGGATGGGGCAATACCAATCGGGCACGTCGTCAAAGTTCATTTGGTCTTCCACCGACACCGCGTGGCGCCAGTGGCCGATGGCCGCCTCGGCATCGCCGCGGCCATCGGCAATGCGCGCCGCGAGCGTGTCGGCGGCGAGCGAGTGGAGCGTGCTCCAATCGTTGAAGAAGGATCCGAACGCGCGGCCCTCGGGAAGTCGGGCGAATGCCTGCTCCATAGCGGCCTGCTCCTCCGCAGCCTGTTGCAACTGGCCTTTTCGCGCCCGCGCGCAGCCACGCGCCAGGTGCCAGAAGAACGTGACCCCTTTCAAACTCGCGTCCGGCGCGGCCGCGGAGAGGATCTCGTCCCACTTGCCGAAGCGCAGCAGCACCAGCACGTACATCGACGCCATCGCCTCGTTGTGCGTGTGCGGCCGGATCTCCCGGGCCGCGCTCAGAGCGGTGTCGAATTCGCCATCCATGCCGGCCGCGACGGCCAGAAAGTGCTGGTTGTGGTTGGCGTACCCCATGGCTCCGGGAGGCGCGGCGGGCTGCTGCCGCCGGTAGTCCTGATCGGCCGCGATGGCCTGCTGGTTACTCCTCACGGCCGCGGCGTAATCGCCGGTTCGCAGGTAGATGTGCGAGGGCATGTGTACCAGGTGCCCCGCCGCCGGCGCGAGCGTCTCCAGCCGGTGCGCGCTGGCCAGCGCCCGCTCGGGATATGGCGACCCTTCCATGGCGTGAATGTAGAAATGATTCACGCCGACGTGCTCCGGCCAACGGCGCAGCGCCTCTTCCAGCACGGTCACGATCTCCGTGGTATCGGGACCGGGCTGGCCATCGATGGTCCAAAGGTGCCACGGGTTCAAGTCCATCAGGCTGGCTGCGAAGAGCGCCGCCGCGTCGGGGTCGTCGGGGTAGCGTCGGTAGACTTCGCGCATGGCGTCGGCATAGTCGCGGGCGAACTTGGGCTGCTCGGGACGGGGCGCGTCGGTGAAACAGCGGGCCAGCGCAGCGATATACGCGCGCTCCGGCTCCGGGCCGAGGGTCGCGATTCCCACGGCGGTCTGGATGAAGTCGAAGCCGGCCTGTTCGCGGTCGCGGTTGAGCGTGGGGGAATTGTAGTTCGGGGCGCTGGCCAGCGCCATCCCCCAATAGGGCATGGGCGCGTTCGGGTCCAGGTCTGCCGCGCGGCGGAAGGAATTGAGGGCCTCGCCGAAGTTGAAAGCGTAGACGAAAGCCAGACCCTGGTCGAAGAACTTCTGCGCGTCCTGACTCTTGGTGGCGATGGCGTGGTGCACCGTGCCCATTCCGCTGAAGAGACGGGCCGGGCCGGGTGCGCCGCCGTGCCCGCAGGCGGACACCAGTAACCACCAGAGCGCGAGTGCCGTGCCAGTGCTATACCTTGCCACGTTGCACGATGGACAGCAGCTCTTTTTCGCCCGACGAATCCAGTTCGCCGACAAACACACGCTTCACCATGCCCTTCGAATCGACGATGTAGACCGTGGGAGTGACGGTGCCGAAGCCTTCCAGGCGCGAATGCAGGACTTTGTCGACGCTCACCTGTTGATCGGCCAGGTGTTGTTGCATGACGGCGACGGCATCGGCGGAGGCGACGATTACCGGCACCTTCGCGCCCGCCGCCTGCCGGGTGGCCATCAACTGCCGGTAGAAAGGCATGCTGTCATTGCAGAAATGGCAGGTGGAGCTGATTTGGAGCACAACGGAGACCGGTGCGGATTGCCAGTCGGCGCCTGGCAATCTGACTTCGCGGCCGACTAAGTTGGGCGCGGCCGCCGGGCCGGAGTCGGGCTCGGAAAAGAATCGCTGTTCGATGAGCAGGCCGCCGGCCATGCAGCAGATGCCAATCAGCAAGACATGAGTAGCGGTTTCGAGTGTCGTCATACCCATTGACCCCGCCGGAATCGGTCGCCGAACCGCCTAGCAGCCACCGCCGCAACCGCCACCGCAGCCGCCGCCACTGCAACCACCGCCGCCGCAGCCGCCCCAACCACCGTCGCAGCCGTTGTTGCATCCACTGTTGCATCCCACGTAACCGCTGCCGCCATCGCAGCCGGTCACCCCGCCGCAGCCGACCACGGGCGCCGGCCGGTAGCAATAGCAGGAATCGCAGGTTTTGTAGGTTTGCATGCCAAATGCACGGCAATAGTTCCCGCATCCCAGGACGCAGCCGGTACGGGGAAATCTGCTGTGAGTGTGAATTGGCCTGGCCAGGCACAGGCAGGTGAGCACCAGGGCAAGCACAGTCAGTGCCGCCAACCGCAGGCTCTTATTCATTGCACCCTCCCCCGGAAGAACCAGGGCCTTTACGGCTCGCTGTTCTGCCTATGGTATCAAGAGTACTCCGATCGCGGGGCGCTTGAAATAGCTCATTCGGAGTAGTTTTCCGTGAGAAAAGAGAGTAGTGCCGGATTGGCCATTTGCTCCCTACTGGCGGGCTGAAGAAGTGGCGGGCTGAAGCCCACCCCACCGGTGGCGCGGGCTTCAGCCCGCGGAATCCGCCCCTAAATGCTCACTTGGCGGACGTAGAATCCTTCGTCCAGACGACGCGTGCGGATGGAGGGGTCAGCCAGCCGCAGCCTGATTCGATAGGTCCCGGGGTGGCTGGGTGTCCAGAAATGCGTCCATAGCCCCCACGAACTGTGTGCCGGGTCCACATGCGAGACCGGCACGTACGGCTCGTCCGGGCCGAAGCGAATCAGGAGATCGCTCGCCGGCGCCTTCCCGCCCCACACGATCCCGACCACTTTGTATTGCACCGTACCGCGCACCAGCCATTTCTCGATACGCACGGGCATAGCTGCCGGGTCTATGGTGGCGGGCTCATAGTCGCGGGCGCGCTCCGGCATGCCGCGCTGGTGGGTCCGCGCGGCGTACTCCTGCATCTGCGAGGTAGCTGCGGCCGCATCATCCACGGGTGCGATTTCGTTCACCCACTTGATCGAGGCGCATCCGTACCAGCCCGGCAGCACCAGGCGGACGGGCGCGCCGTGGTCCGGGGTCAGCCGCTGGCCGTTCATGGCGGTGGCCAGAAACGCGCCGGCATCCTCGATATCCTGGCGCGTGAGGATCCAACTGGCTCCCGCGATGGACGGAGTGACCGGCTTGGCGGAGTACTCGTCGAACCCCGAAACCAGGATGCGGGCGCCCGCGGGGAACCGCACGCCGTCGAGCAGCGGCGCCAGCGGGACGCCATCCCACCGCGCCATGCCGATCATGCCGAAGTGGACCGCGTGCGTGTTGCCGGCACACTCCATCAGGTGTACCCCTTGCGGCCCGGCTTGGGCCAGCAGACGATCCATGGAGATTCGTTCGCTGCCTACGCGGACCGACCAGGGCTTGCGGGTGTCCAACAGGTGCGAAGCGCGCGTGCGAATGTAGAACTCGCCCGTGGGCGTGACCAGGCGGCCGGCGTCGACGCGTGAAAGATCGGTGAACTGGCGTCCGTCGAGCTCGTCGCCTAAGAGGGTATCGAGCGGGGAGGAGCCCTCGCCCTCGAACGGCACGATGCCGATTACGCCGGTGCGCCGGAATCGCAACAACTCCACTCCGCCGGCCGTTGCCGCGGCCGCCCCGCCGGCCAGGATCGCCCACCTGCGCCGTGTTGTCACCAGTGGTTCGCCTTCGAATTTAGGATATACCGCCGCATGTTATTCTGAAAGCTCCCAAAGGGGCATCCTGCATGCGCGAGCAACGCTATACGACTCCCCACGGGGTTGTGGTCACGCGCACGGTCTCAAGAGTCAGTTACCGCAAGGGACTGGCGCACCTTCTGAACCAGCTCGACCAACACCGTGGTATCTATCTCTCTTCGGGATATGAATTCCCCGGAAGATACTCGCGCTGGGATATTGCCTCCGCCTGCCCGCCTCTCGAAATCGTCTCCTATGACCGGCGGGTGGAGATTCGCCCGCTCAACGAGCGCGGCCGTAAGATCGCCGAGTTATTCCATGGCATACTGGCCGATCATCCCCACTGGGCGGAGTTCGGTTTCGAAGGCGAAATCCTCGCCGGCCGCCTGAAGCCGCTGCCCGCGCTTTTCCCCGAAGAGGAACGCAGCAAGCAGCCCTCGGTCTTTTCGATTCTACGCAGCCTGATCCACGAATTCCAGGGCGCGCAGGATTCGCGCCTGGGCTTCATCGGCGCATTCGGATACGACCTGTTGTTCCAGTTCGAGCCGATCGAGAAAAAGCTCCCGCGCAACGGCCATAAAGACCTGCACCTCTACCTCTGCGACGATATCTGCTTCATGGATCGCAAGAAGGAGCAGATTGAGCGCTACCAATACGACTTCGAGCGCGACACCGTGTCGACGCGCGGCCTGGCGCGCGATGCCCGCGAGATCGCGCCCGCGCCGGTGCTGGCGTCGAGCCCCATCGTGAGCGACCATCTGCCGGAAGAATACATGGCCGCGGTGGAAAAGGTGCGCGAAGGCATGCGCTGCGGCGATTATTACGAAGTGGTGCTGCGCCAGACGTTCCGCACGCC
>CAZARO010000264.1:0-6968 GCA_964487165.1 uncultured Solibacteraceae bacterium
GATGATGTTGGAAAATGTGCCTTCCGCGACGGTACTCAGGACGGCCGAACTGAACGCGTATGCCGTCAGTCCGATGCCTTCAATTTGTCCGAAGAACTTCACGAAGGGCTTGTAATACTGGACGAGCCAGGCGGTGGTTTCGGCGTAATCGACAACTGCCTGGTGGTTACCGTTCGGGAAATGACTGACGGTATGCCCGTATTGGTCGGTTTCCCACCAGCCCACGGTTGTCGTACCGTTAATGTTCACCATCTGATTGGGAGTGAGCACCGTAGATCCGGTGCCGCCATTCTGCGGGTAGACCGCGCCGATGATGAGGGTTTGCGCGTCGGCCGATAGCGTGGTCGAACTGAGTGCGGTGGTGCTGGGTGGAACACTGGTGCTCGGTTGCGGGCCGAGGCCGATTAGCTGACCCGGGTCGCCCAACGTGCCCATGACGGTTCCGATGTCGATTGCCTGGACGCCGGTAACTGACGAAAGAACGGTGGCTTCGGAAGTCGATTCGATGATTCCGCGCGCCACCTCTTCCACATAGGCGCCATTAGGGGCTTGCCCGAGGCCGCCAATTACGAACATGTCGTTCTTAAGCACGTCGAGATAGAACAGCGGATTGCCAGAGGAATCGATGGAGCTGTTAGTTACCGTGATGCGCGGGGAACTGGGGTAAACGCGCGAGTAATAGACGGTGTCCATCTGGCCAGCCACCTGGTCCGCCAGGCCATCGTACGTCATGGTGGTCAGCTCATTGATCGTGATGGTCAGGTACTTGGAAAGGTTGGACGCCTGTTGGGCCACTTCCTGCTGCGCGACGGTGAGCGTGCCGCCGGTGGGAAGCGCCTGGTAGGCGGCCTGAATGGCGTTGTAATTCTGGAGAGCCGTGTTGATGCGAGTCTGCTGCGCGTTGAACGTGTTCAGGTTCAGGCGTGTGGGCAGAATATTAAGAGTCGCGACGTCGACATCCGTCACCGCGGGCGCCGGGCTGGCGGGCATAGAGATTTGCGCGGTCGCATTTCCCTGGCGCGCCGCCGGTCCGATGCGATCGAGCAGCGTGTGAACAAACGGCGTGTTCGGTTGCTGGGCGACGGCGGTGTTGGCATCCACCTCCACGAAAATGCCCGTGACAATCTGGCTGCTCAGCGGGTAATTGGTGTAAAACTCCTGGAAGGGCGTGCCCAAAACGATAGGGTCCTGGGTGACATCCGGACCGCCCGACCCAATGATGAGATAGGGCGTGTAGGTAAACGTGGTGGCGCTGATATCGAGCCCGCCGGCGGCGGTGGACTGCACCAGGTTTCCGGCCGAAAGAATGTTACCCACGAGTTGCCAGGTGTAGAATTGCTGCGTCAGCACCGTAGTCTCGATTAGTCCCAAGCCGAAGAGCGCATCTGCCTGGCTGTATAACTCGGCGTTGATCTTTACGGTTACCGATTGGTACTCGGTAGTCGGGATGCTGGGGTAGATCTTAGTGGGAGCTTGAATGGTATTTCCGGGCTGCCCGTTAGGGATATTGGGATCGAGATCGATGTTGCCGGACCCGTACTCTACCCAGTAGTAGTCATTCAGCCAGTAATACGCGGTGCCGTTGTAGGCAGGATTCTGGCCGGAACTGGTGATAGGCAAACAGCCTATCAGCACCGGAGTCTGCGGGAACATTCCCAGGAGCATGTTTTGGAGCGCCGTTTCCCCGGCCAGAGTGTTGTTCGGGGCTGTGTAAGCATACTGGGTGGTGAAACCGGACGCCCGCAGCATGGCGCTGAGCAGCGCCGCTTTGTCCAGCGGGTTGCCGGCCATAGCCCACAGAGTGCCGCGAGCGCCGCGCAGCGCCCCGGGGTAAGCCTCAAGCTTGATCTGGTCGCGCACGAAGGCATAGATCTGGTTGGGATCTTTGTTGAGCGCGCTGGCTTGCGCCACGACGTAAGGATCGGTGGGATCGTCGGGTGCTACCGGTGAAGCGGCTATCTGCGAGGCGGCTGGTTGCGGGGCGGCTATCTGCGAAGAAGGTGCGGCCCCGGCCTTGCGCGTCTGCGCCAGTAGCCGCGGCTGCGGCATCGCAGTGCGTATCGGCGCCATGCGCGGAGGCCGGGCAACGGTGGCGGGCGCGGCTGGATGTTGGACGGGCAGAGGCGCCGCGACCCTATCGCCGTGCAAGAGGATCGGTTGGATACCGAGGAAGGTCAGGAACAACCCGAAAGAGAACCTGCGTGGAACAATATCTTGAAGCCGCACGGTCACACCCCTTCGAAGGCGCCCAGGGTTGTGCCGTTCTCTCTGCAGTCGGCCCGCTTATGGGATGCCGGCTGCTGTTCCCCTCCGTGACCCGGAAGACCTTCGGTTGTTCATTATACACACGCCTCCCCGGCGCCACAAACCCGGGGGCGGGCACGAGTTTCGCGCCTCACTGGCGAGTGAATACCTGCACGGTATGAGTCTTGGCGCCGCCGGGCGCGGCCGAATCCGAATCGCACACCAGCGTCCCGCGATCGGCCGAGAGCTTCATCCTGCCGGACGCCGTGGGGCGGTTCGGCCCTTCCAGCGTGACCAGATATTCGAGAGCGCTTCCGCGCATCACTCTCGCGGTTCCGATTTTGCGCCCTTGCGCATCCTTCACTTCGCCCGCCGTGCCATCCAGGCGCGCCACGAAGCGCAGCGATACCGTCCGCGCCTGATTCAGGGGAACGGAGTACTCGAACTCGAAAGCGTCGCCCACCGGCCTGATATCGAGAGTCAACGGGCGGGCCGCGGACTCCTGCCCGGAGACTTGCTGGCTCTTCAGCAGCCATCGGCCCACCAGCGGCTCGCCTGCCGCGGACGCCGGCAGCGTTCCCAGAATCAGAAACGTCACCACCCGGACAGAGTGCCAGCTTGCTCTACGTGCGCGCGATGACTTCATCGGAAATTCCTATGAGTTGCGCCATCAGTTGCTCGCGCGGGAAAGCCTCCAGCGCCCGCGCCACGAATCCCGTCATATTGGCGACGGCGAAACTGACTCCGTGCAGATTGCGCGACGGCGGCACGCCGGGTATCGGCCGCGGATACGGGGATGCCAGAAACGTCTCGCCCCGGCGCCGGAAGCTGTCGCGCGGGCAGCTTTCGTCGGCGGCCACCGACACCACTCCGGGCAGCCCGCCCGGCAACAGGTGCGCGGCGCCGATCACCGTGCCGTTGTCCGCGATGGCGTCCAGCAGGGGCGCGCGGTGCTCCTCATTGGGCGTGCCCAGACTCAAATTGATGGCGTCCATGCGCTCCGCCCGGCACCATGCGAGCGCCCGCAGAATGGCCGCGATGTTTACCGAGAGCCTCCGGTCGAACACCTTCACGGCGAACAAATCGGCCGCCGGGAACTTCTCCCGAATCGCCGCCGCCACGGCAGTACCGTGCCCCAGGCGGTCGACCGGGTCGCTGCCCTCGCCATCCGCGGTAAAGTGTACCGAGCCGGCCACGCGGCCTACGTGCGGATGACGAAAGTGAATCCCGCTATCGATGACCGCGATCCTCATGCACCCAGCCTCACTACCTGGTGGGCGATGCGCGCCAGCGAAGCGCGGTGCGTAATCACGATGGCGGTGCGGCCGGCCAGCGCGGTTGAAAGCGTTTCCGCGATGGCGCACTCATTCTGCTCGTCCAGCGCGGAGGTGGGTTCGTCCAGCACCAGGACCTTGGGGTCCGCCAGGATCGCGCGCGCCAGCGCCAGCCGCTGCCGCTCCCCCGCGGAGAAGGTCTGGCCGCGCTCGGCGATGACCGTTTCGTATCCATCCGGCAGGGATTCGATGTGCTGATGGATGGACGCGGCCCGCGCCGCCGCGGCGATCTCCTCGCGGGTAGCCTCCGGCCGGGCATACGCGATGTTTTCGCGCACCGTGGCGTGGAACAGGTACGGCGCCTGGTCAAGCAGCATCACCTGGCGGCGCACATCGGCCAGGCGCAATTCGCGCAGGTCGCGCCCATCCAGGCGGATAATCCCATGCTCGGGATCGTACAGGCGCACCAGCAGGTCTGCCAGCGTGGACTTGCCGACGCCGCTTGGCCCGACAATGGCACAGATGGTGCCGGCGGGCACGCGGAATGAGAGGTCGCTGAAGACCGGGTCGCCGCTGTAACGGAACGTGACGGACTGGCATTCGATCTCGCCGCGCGCATCGTTCCACGGCAGGGCGAGGGGACGCTCCACCACCTCGGCCGGAGTATCGAAAAGCTCCCACACGCGCGCCAGGGAGACGCCGCCGGTGACCAGGTTGGTGTAGAGGCTCATGAGGTTCTGTACCGGGGAAAGTAGCCGCGCATGATAGGCCATCAGGGCCACCAGCGAGCCGGTTGTGAGCTGTCCTTCGATCACCAGACGGCCGCCATATAAGAATAGGACAGCGGTACAAAGAGTGAGCAGCGTTCCCGGTACCGCGCCGGAGAGGAAGGCCATCAACTGCATGCTCAGCAGGGCATCGAGGAAGCTCTGATTGCGCGCGCGGAACCGTTCCACCTCGCGTTTCTCGGCGTTGGCCGTCACCACCAGGCGGAATCCCAGCAGCGTCTCCAGCAGAAAGCTGCCGATGTCGGCGCCGCGCTCGCGCACCGTCTTGACTCGCCGGGCGAGGCGATGCTGGTAATAGCGCAGACTCCACAGGCTAAACGGCAGCACGGCCATACTCAACAGGAAGACCCTGGCGTTCAGCGAGATCATAATGGCGGAGCTGCCCACCAGGAAGACCACGTTGGACAGCACGCTCAGCAGGCTGTCGGCCGAAATCCGTTGCACTTCGGAGATGTCGTTGTTGATGCGCGAAACGACGTCCCCCATTTTGGCGCGCGCCCAAAAACGCGGTGAGAGCGACTGCAGGTGCCGGTACAGCGCCACCCGCATATCGAAGAGCGTGAGGGCGGACACGCGCACGTACTGGTAGCTGGAGAAGATATTGAGGGCGAAGCTGGCCACCGTCACCGCCAGCATCATGAGGCTGACCGTCACCAGCGCATGAAAATCGCGCTTCAGGAGCGCTTCGTCGATCAACAGCTTGGAGATATAAGGCTGGGCGAGTCCGAAAGACGTGGCCGCCACTCCGGTGAGCAGCACCACCAGCATGCGCCAACGGTAGGGAACCAGGAAGCGCGCGGCACGCCGATAGCCGGCCAGCAGAGTGAATGTGTCAGTCATGATTACCGTCGATCGGCCATTTGCTCCCTAACTGGCGGGCTAAAGACCGCTCCCTCGGGTCGCGGCTCGGTAGGCTCTTGCAAACACAGAGGCGCCATTCCGAGGCGCGCTAGCAAGCGGTTCTTCGAATTCTGCAACTCCTGACACCTGTCTTCCATATCGCCAAGCGATATCGAGGCGAAGCCTTGCTACGGGAGCACCACCATCGCCCCGGTCATATCGTTCTCCAGATTCCAGGTAGCTTCGTGCTGGAAGGTCACGGCGTCGTACACGTCGATTTCGAAACCGGCTCCGTACATATAGAGCTTCCTGCCATCGGCGGATAGTCCGAAACTATAACGGGAGCGGCACGGGACTTCGGAGGTCCTTGCCAGGCGGCTGTTAGTAAGGTCGATTCCCAGGAACTCGCAGCGCCGATTGCCGCCCGTACCGTTCGTCGATACGGTGTAGCCCATCTTCTTATCGGGCGTGATGTGCAGGCCGCCGATGGTGGCCGGCGACGGGCCAATGGGTGTGAAATCGAATTTTCGGGTGTTCAGGTCGAACCGCGCCAGCCCGAAAACGCGATTGTGTACGATGGGGTCGGAATAATTAAAGATGGAGACGCGCTGTGCAGGATCGCTGAGAGCCTCGATCAGGCCGCCGAGGGCAAGGTTCTCGGTGGGCACTCCGCCGGGGAGTTCCAAGTCGATCTTTTCCACCTCGCTGAAGTCGGATGCATTCAGGACGGTGACGTTGGAGCCGAACTGGTAGAGATATTTCCCGTCCGGCGAGACCTCGAAGCCGCCCCCGCCGAATCCACCTCCGCGTCCGCCGGCGCCCTGGTTGGGCTGGTCCACGGTCTTCACAATCTTCTGTTGCGCCAGGTCGATGATGGTGTATTTCGGCTTGCCGATGGTGTAGCGGTCGACTTCCTTCACGTTCTCGGTCGTCAAGGCGTAGAGCACCTTTCCCTGCGGGTCCGGCGCTCCGCCGTTCACCCGGTAGCGGCGCGTGGGAGTGTCCAGCACGAACTGGTTGGTCACCTTGTGGGTGGCCACGTCGATCATCTCGAAGCCGTTGTGATCGTTGGTGCTGACATAGATGGTCTTGCGGTCGGACGAGAGCCGCAGCGAACGCGGCAGTCCCGTCACCATGTGAATCCGGTCGGTGACTTTTCCCTGGGATTCGTCGATCACCAGCACCCAGTCGGGGTAAGCGCCGCAGAATAGCGTGCCTGCCCGGCAGATAGCGCACGACAGAGCCAACGATGCAATCAGGCGCCTCATAAAGTTGGTCCTATGGAAAAACTAAGTCTAAGTTACGCCAATCCTTAGTGGCCGAGGCGCACTTATTAGCCCAGTCGGGATAGTTATTCAGGTGGTCGGGGACTTGCGCGGGCCAGAAACAAGTCACATAGCAGTCGTATATGTCCCGCTCCACGGGCTGGCAAAGACCCGCTGTTCCTCCCGCGGAATCCACCTCCCATCCCGGAGAGAACGCCAAGGTACAGCCCATGGGGACGTGCGGCCGCTGCGCCGCATTCTGATTCTGCAGCGCGATTACGTCTTCGGTTTTGGCGGAGATCAGGTCGTCGATCCGGTGGGCCTTCTTGTTCACCGGCCTTAAATGCTTCATAGTGCTTTCCTTTCCGCGAAATGTTGCAGGAAATCCGGGTTTAGGGCGCTAACCGTGCCGTAAATGCGCAAACAGGTATCGGTCCAATCGCGAATCCAGCCGCAGTAGTGGAGATTGGGATGGCCGGTGTCGCCGTAGCGCACAAACGCCTCATGATGGCACCCGCCGGCGCACAACGGGCGCGCCCAGCAGGTGTGGCAATCGT
>CAZARO010000265.1:0-6965 GCA_964487165.1 uncultured Solibacteraceae bacterium
CTCAGAGAGGTAAGCAAGTATCTCCGCAACCGCGGGATTGAGTTGATTTACCTGCTTGACGCCGATTGGCACCCGCAGCCGGACTGCCTGGAAAAGGCTTTGGAGGTACTTGAGGCGGATGACCGTGCGGCCTTCGTCCAGACGAAGCGTCTTACGTTGAAGCATGGCCTTGGACTCTTTCAACGGTATGTCACGATGAGCGAAGAGGGTTGTTACTACGTAGACTTCGAGGGGCGCCAGGTGATGCGCCACCCGATCCTGTTCTCCGGCTGCTGCGCTCTCCTGCGCCTTGACGCCGTTGAGGCCGCGGGTGGATTCGCCTACGGCCATCTGACCGAGGACCTCGACGTCACGAATCGCCTCTGGATCGCCGGATGGAAAGGCATTTATTGCGGAGAAGTAGCGAACTACGGCGAAGTGCCGTTTACTTACGATGACTTTCGCCGCCAGCAGGAACGCTGGGCTTGCGGCGCGGCTCGCTGCATGCGGAATTACTTCCTCCCTATCCTGCGGTCTAACAATTTGACTTGGCCGCACAAACTTTCCGCTCTTCGGCAAAATGCCTATTTCAGCACCAGTCTGCTGACTGCTTTTTCCATAGTTCAAGGCGTGGCAACGGTACTCTGGCTGAGTTTTCAGGCGGGCACTTATTCGGTGGAGTACTACTTGTCGATCGTTGAGAGATGGCGGGTTCCGTTGTTTCTGACTATCTACGCCTGCGTGCTGTCGAATCTTCTAGGGCCAGTCATTATGGTTCTCGCCAAGAGACGGAAACCCTGGGATCTGATTCATGTGCCAATGGGGCAGTGGTACGCCTATAGTGTTCTGCTGACATACGTCGTGGGGAGCGCCAAAGGCATTTTAGGGATCGAGGAGGGATGGTTTCTGACGCCAAAGTTCATCCGCGGCCAGATCGGCATTCGGACGCGCGGCCGCCTCAGAATGCGTTTATTGAATGCCGGACTCTTCGCAGTCCTGTTGATTTCTTATTCCCTGGAGGGTTGGACTTTCGGCTGGCGAGATCTGTTCGCCCTATTGCTGGTCCCGGCATTCATACTTGCAGTTCGGGAATAGCCGGCAGCGCACGCACGCTGGTGCTGGGGCTCCGCCTCACCAAGGGTGGGTACAATGGCAGACATGAGCTATGCACCTGGCAGGCACTTCCTCCAAATTCCCGGCCCCACCAACGTCCCCGATCGTGTGCTGCGCGCCATGGACAAGCCGACCATGGACCATCGCGGCCCCGAGTTCGCGGTCCTGGCCAAAGATTGCCTGGAGAATATCAAGCCCGTCTTCCAAACACGGAATCCGGTGATCATCTTCCCGTCGTCGGGCACGGGCGGATGGGAAGCAGCGCTGGTGAACACGTTGAACCCCGGCGACCGCGTGCTGGCGTTCGAGACCGGACAATTCGCCGTGCTCTGGTCGAAGATGGCGGCGAATCTCGGCTTGCAGGTGGATTTCGTGCCGGGCGACTGGAGGCATGGCGTGGATGCCGCGGCCGCCGCATCCAAGCTGGAGGCCGACCGAAGCCATGCGATCAAAGCCGTGATGGCGGTGCATAACGAAACTTCTACCGGCATCACCAGCAATATCGCCGCACTGCGCCGCGCGATGGACGGGGCGAAGCATCCGGCACTGCTCATGGTGGACGCCGTCTCTTCGCTGGCCGCGATCGACTACCGCCATGACGAATGGGGCGTGGACGTCACCGTCTGCGGCTCGCAAAAAGGCCTGATGCTGCCACCCGGCCTGGGCTTCAATGCGGTGAGTCCGAAAGCTCTCGATGCCAGCAAAACTTCGACCTTCCCCAAGGGGTACTGGCGCTGGGACGACATGCTGGCGCACAACGCCAACGGATTCTTCCCATACACTCCCGCCACGAACTTGCTATACGGCCTGCGCGAGGCGCTGAGCATGCTGCGCGAAGAGGGACTCGAGAATGTCTTCCACCGGCACAATCGCCTGGCCGAGGCCACCCGCCGCGCGGTGCGCGCGTGGGAACTCGAGATCTGGGCCGCGAATGCCGAGGAGTTTAGCAGTTCGACCACCGCGGTCCTGCTGCCGGAGGGCGTGAGCGAAGCGGCATTCCGCGCCGTTGTGCTGGACCGGTTCAATATGTCGCTTGGAGCGGGCCTGGGCAAGGTTGCGGGCAAAGTTTTCCGCATTGGCCACCTGGGCGATTTGAACGACCTGATGTTGGCCGGCGCACTCGCGGGAGTCGAGATGGGGCTGGAGCTCGCCGGAGTTCGTCATCGCAAGGGTGGAATCGGCGCGGCTCTCGAGTACCTCACCGAGTCGCGAAAGCAGTGACGCTGCTGCGGAACAGATGGCTGCAGCTCGCCGTGATGGTGCTCTCCACGGTGGCGCTGTCGAACATGCAATACGGCTGGACGCTGTTCGTCAACCCCATGCGCGAGGAGACTCACTGGGCGACGGCGGGAATCCAACTGGCGTTCAGCATTCTGATTTTTCTGAACACCTGGCTGGCGCCGGCCGAGGGTTGGATCGCGGACAGATGGGGTCCGCGGTTCGTGGTGATGCTGGGTGGGGTGGCGGCCGGCTGTTCGTGGGTGCTGAACTCGCACGCGCACTCGCTCGCGACTCTCTACGTGGCGGCGGCCGTCGGCGGGCTGGGGATGGGATGCGTGTTCGGCACCTGCATGGGGTCGGCGCTCAAATTGTTTCCCGAAAGGCGCGGCTTCGCTTCGGGAATGATCGCGGCCGGTTACGGACTGGGCTCGGCCATCACGGTGATTCCCATTTCGCGCATGATCGCCGCCAGCGGGTACCGTCACACGTTCTTCATCTTCGGGCTGCTGCAAGGCGCGTCCATCGTCTGCCTGGGGGCGTTCTTAAGCAAACCGCCGGCGGCAGGACCCCATACACCGGCAACTTCGCAGCGCCGCGAATTTACGCCCAGCGAGACGGTGCGCACGAAAGTCTTCTGGCTGATTTACGCAATTTATCTGATGATCGGGTGCGGCGGCATGATCGTAACCGCGCAACTGGGGCCGATCGCACGCGATTTCAGCGTGGATAAACAGGTAGTCACGCTGCTCGGATTTTCGCTGCCGCTCCTAACCATGGCGGTCTCCATCGACAATCTGGCCAACGGCCTCACGCGCCCCTTTTCCGGGTACTTATCGGACAAGATCGGGCGCGAGAACGCCATGCTGCTCATGTTCTCGGCGGAAGGAGTGGCGTTCTTGGGGATGTCGGCGTTCGGGCGGGATCCGCTGGCGTTCGTAGTTTTCGCGGCGGCCATCTTCTTGTTCTGGGGCGAGATCTTCTCGCTGTTTCCGGCGATTTGCGGCGACACATTCGGCGTGAGATATGCGACGGCGAACAACGGGCTGATGTATACCGCGAAGGGGACATCGGCACTGGTGGTTCCGCTGGCGAACTTCCTGGTGGCGGCGACGGGGACATGGACGGCGGTGCTGCTGTTGATGGCGCTGTCGAGCGTGGGCGCGGGAGTCCTGGCGCGGCTGGTGCTGGCGCCGATGAGGCGGCGCATGGCTGGCGCGCTGGTCGAACGCGAAGTGAAGACGGCGTAGGTTCTGCCAAGAGTGCGCGGGCTGAAGCCGGTGGGGTGGGCTTCAGCCCGCCAGCTAGGAGCAAATCGTCAAACTCCTCCACGTCCTACCAGAGAACGGATCGATCGATGCTGGCGAGCGTGGGACGGCCTAGCAGCGCCATCGCCATTTCGAACTCCTTGCGCAGAATCTGCACCACGCGGGTGACGCCTGGGGCGCCGGCGACGCCCAGGCCCCAGAGGTACGGGCGGCCGATCTGCACGGCCTGCGCCCCGAGTGCCAGCGCTTTCACCACGTCGGTACCGCGCCGGATTCCGCCGTCCACCAGGACGGGGACACGTCCGGCAACCTTCTCGACTACCAGCGGGAGCGCATCGATGGTCGCGGGTACGGTATCGAGATTGCGCGCTCCGTGGTTGGACACGATAATGCCGGAGGCGCCTGCCTTGACGGCGGTGGCGGCGTCGTCGGGGTTGAGCACTCCCTTGAGCAATACCGGCCGGCGCGCGAAGGAACGAAGCCAGTCGATGTCTTTCCAGGTGAGGGTCGGATCCAGGTAGTCCTTGCCTTGCAGATTGGGCAACTCGCGCTCCGGGAGTTCGGATTTGGCGCGATCTTCGCGATTGCGGGCGCCGAAAGTGGGCGAATCGACGGTGACGCAATGCGCGCGGCAGCCGGCGTCTTCGGCGGATTGCACCAGGTCGCGGGTGAAGCCGCGGTCCTTCTGCACATACAGCTGGAACCAGACCGGACCCGTGGCCGCTTTGGCGATGTCCGCGACGCGCATGGAGGCGCTGCTGCTGATGACGTACGTGGCACTGGCGGCGGCGGCACCGCGCACCGCGGCCAATTCACCCTCGGGATGGATCAGCCGCTGGCCTCCGGTCGGCGCCAGCAGAATGGGGAACGGAAACTCCTGCCCGAAGAGAGTGACGCGCGTGTCGAGCTTGGAGACGTCCACCAGGATGCGCGGTTTGAGGCGGAGGTGTTCGTAGGCCTCGTGATTCCAGCGGAGGGTCAACTCATCCGCGGCGGCGCCGGAGATTCGCGCCCACGCTCCGTGCGAAACGCGCGTCTGGGCCTCGGCTTCGAAATCGAAAACCGAGAGGAAGCGGTCGAGATCCACCGCGCCGGAAGCTTGCGCGCGAAGCTTCACTCCGGCGGCGGCAAAAAGCGCGAGCAGATCGCGTCGGGAGGCAATCATGGCGCTGCTACAGGCTGCCTTTCAGGCCCAATTCTTCGGCGCGGGCTTGCATGGCCTTGACGCAGAAATCGATATGATCGTCGAGCGGGACGCCGAGCTCCTGCGCACCGTCGAGGATGTCCTGGCGATTTACCGAGCGTGCGAAGGCCTTGTCCTTCATCTTCTTTTTCACCGACGACACGTCCACTTCAAAAACGCTGCGGTGCGGCTTCACATAGGAGATGGCGGTGATGAAGCCGGCCAGTTCGTCGCAGGCGAAGAGCGTTTTTTCGAGCGGCGACTGGCGCGGCACGCCGGTATGTTGGGCGTGTGAGAGGATGGCGCGGCGCATCTCCTCGTCCACGCCGCGCTCCGCCAGAATCGGCTCGCCCTTCTGCGGATGTTCGTCCAGCGTGGGGTGAATCTCCCAATCGAAATCGTGCAATAACGCGGTGAGCGCCCATCGCTGCTCATCCGCGCCGAGCTTCCGGGCGTAGGCGGCAACGCATGTTTCTACCGCCAGCGCGTGCTTGCGGAGTCCTTCGCTTTTGGTGAATTCACAGAGAATGGTCCAGGCCTGTTCGCGGTCGAGCATCGAGTTTATGATATACCGGCGTCGCCCCACGCGGCTTTGCGGGCGGCGCGGAAGCGATCGCGGTCGCGCTTGGAGACACGCTCGGAACGGAGGCCGGTCGCGGTACAGGTTTCGATCTCGATCAGGCCGGGGCGATGCTGCGGATGGCGAATGATGCGGGCCTTGGGCAGGTCGACGGGGCTCCGGGCAAGGGCCACGTAGCTGAACTTTTCGTCCTCGTACCCCAGTTCCCCGCCCTTCACGCGGCGGTGCAGCGAGGAGCGCTCCACGCGCGCGGCGAAGTGGCACCAATCGGGATCGGCAAGCGGGCATGCGGTCTCGGCGGGACAAGGCGCGATCATGCGGGCGCCGGCGGCGAGCAGGCGTCCGCGCACCTCGCGAATGAGGGCGAATCCGCGCGGAGTTCCGGGCTCAATCAATACCAAAGCCACGCGCGCGGCCAGCCAGAGGCGCTCCGCCAGCGCCGCGCCGAATTCACCCAGGGAGTACGCGGCGATCGCCAGATCGTGGGGCGGAAGGGCGTCCATACGAGCGATGTCGGCCGCGATGACCGCGCAGTCCGGCAGCCACTGACGGGCAGCGAAGACGAAAGCGGGGTCGCGCTCCACGAGCGTGATGGGAGCATCCGGAAAGTGGGCGCGCGCCGCCAGGGAGGCCGCACCGGTCCCTGCCCCGGCATCGAGAATGCTGCCGATGGCGCCGAGTCGCGTGCTCACTTCGCGGAGCACGGCATAGGCGGCGGCATAAGTGGCGGGCATGCGGGTGACCAGATAGGCGGCGGTGCGTTCCGCTGCGGCCAGACGCGGGGCACGGCCTTCGCGGTAAGCATCGGAGAGCGCTCCGGCGGCGCGCTGGAGCGCCGGGAAACCCAGGGCGTCCGCCTGCTCCTCAATCTGCTGTCTCACGGCCACCGGCAATTGCACATCTTCATGTTAGCGCCCGCGGCTGATTGGAACTTTCTTCGCGAGGGCGGTGTCTATTTCGGTGGAGGTTGACCCGCGATGTCAACATCCGGACGCTATCTGAGTTGATTCCCGGCAATAACAGACAGTAATCCGCCTTCGGGCGTTGTAATGACCGGTGTGTCAGTACAGAGTAAATACAGGAGGCAACGGTATGTTTGAGCAGGCAACACTTACTAATGGTCCGGCCGGCAAGCGTGTCTGGACCACATTCCTGGGTTTGGGTAGTCAGGTGGTGCTGATTAGTTTCGCGGCGCTGGCGCCGATGGTCTGGCCGCAGGTACTGCCGACAGCTCGTTTCCTGGAGAGCCTCGCTCCGCCGCTGCCGCCCGCGCCGCCGCCCAAGCAGTTGGGCAACGCAGTGAAACAGCGGCCCGGCCGCCCGGGCATGGTGAGGTTCATCCACGGAATCTCTATGCCCACAAGAGTACCCACTGGCCCGATCGCTATCATCGAGGACGAGCCCGCGGGTCCGATGGTAGTGGGTGTTCCCGTGGGCTTTGGCGGGCCGGAGGTTGGCGTAGCCGGAGGCATTACCGGAGGTCTGGGAGACGCGGTGCGCGTGGCGCCGCCGCACGTTCCAGAGCCGATTGTAAAGCCGGCGCCCGAACCGCCGGCAGTTACTCCCCGATATAAAGTGGGCGGCAATGTGCATTTGGGCGCGCTCTTACATAAAGCTGAGCCAC
>CAZARO010000266.1:0-6963 GCA_964487165.1 uncultured Solibacteraceae bacterium
CCACAAAACAATTCTACACGATAATGTTCTATTTTATGACCCAGTAGTACTAGAGTCGAAAAGCGCTGTACCGGCGCGGAGCCTTCGCGCGTGATGGGAGTGAAAACTAGCGAGTATTCCTGCTGTCCATTCCCATGAGGCCTTAGAATATGAACAAAGCCATCCCACCGCGTTCGGGATTCCTGCTGGAGAAGCTTGATCAGCGAGTCGTCCGGGCTCTTCAAGAACACGCGGCGCATAGGTACGCGCTGGTAGATGCCAGCCTTTTCGAGGGCGTTGACTGCTGCTCTATAGGCCGTGCGGGGGCCCTTACTATCGTGCACGGAGTCGCGATTATGAGCTGCCACTCCTCAAGCTGCGGCACATAATTCCACTCGCACAAGGTGACCGGGACACGTGCGCGGTCGAGTGCTTCCAATACCTGCGCTTCGATGATCCGGTCGTCTTTTACCAACGTAGCTTGATCCATGTAAGCACCCCGTCCGGTGAGCTCAAAGAGTCGACCATGTCCTTTCCGTTAAGCCCGGAGGTCTCGTATCGACAGTCAACTCTCCAACCCTTGACGACTCCCCAATTGGCTGCAAGCTGCGGATTGCCTCTCATGTCTTTGTCAAGCTGATTGTCTAGGTCCGCCAACTTCAAGAGTTCCGTCAGGTCATGAGAGTAAACTCTGCCCGCATGTTTCGCATCTGCGGGAAAGTCGTGTCGCTTGGTCTTCTTGGCAATGCACGCCTTGAGGGCACATTCGACCGAGAATCCGGCGAGGTAGTACGCTCCTTGTTGATTGCGGGTCCTTGCCAGAGTAGTAGCTTCCTTAGCTCGCAATTCGGTCAAGCGCTGAAAATCTTTTCGCGTTTTCGTGGTTCCGCTCTGAGCGAATGGGGCATTATCTTGGGGCGTTCCCGTCGATCCATGGTACCCCAGACGGCTAAGCGGCTCACATGCCCCGTTTGAGGTTGATTGCCGGCCTTTTTATTACTCTATCGCCAGTAACTCACTGTCGCCGGTAAGGCTCGCCCGTCGCCACCACCGGATCCGGCACCTTGGGCCCGTCGATCGTGGCCGCGCCCTCGATGCCACTGCCACTCACGTGGTATACGCCGATCAGCGGGCCGGTGAAGCCAGTCACCTGAATGTCCCGAATCTCGGCCTTTTCGACGTTCGCCAGTAAAATCCCCTTGGCGCACGTGCCCGTCACGTTCTCCAGCGTGAAGCCATCCAGAGGCTTATGGGGATGAATGCGGACGCCATCCACCAGCACCGGGCAATCCTTGACGCGAACGTTCGAAAACCGGAAGTTCTTGATGGTGGGAATGCCTTCGTCGCCGGGCACGGGCGCGGGATCCTGAATGCCGCTGCCCAGGATGTTCAGGGAGAGAAATCCCCCGGCGGTACCGGCAACGTCCAGGTCGCGCGCGACGATGTCCTCGATGAAGGCCCCGCGGCCGGGCCGGCTCTTAATGTAAATGGCGAACGTGCGGGCGCCGGTGAATTTGCACCGTTCGATGCGCACGTTGCGAATGCCGCCCGAGGTCTCGCTGCCGATTCCGATGCAGGCGAAGATCGAATCGGCCATGGTGCAATCCGCAATCAGGATGTCCTCGCTGGTTTGCCGCAGCGTGTACCCTTCCATTCCGCGGCCCGACTTGATGGAGATGCAGTCGTCGCCGGTCGCGATGTCGCATCCTTCGATGCGCACGTGTTGGCAGGAATCGATATCGATGCCGTCGCCGTTGCCGCCGGTGCTGCGGATGGTGAGGTTGCGGATGGCGATGTTCCGGCAATTGGTGGGGTGGATCGACCACATCAGCCGATGGCTGGTGGAGAAATCCTCCAGGCGGATATCGTCGCAGCCGATGGGTTCGATGAGGGCGGGATGGCGCAAAGGGTTGGCCTCATTCGGACGGCCGCCCAGCGCCGGGTTGCCGACGATTTTGCCGGGGCCCGCGATGCCGATATGGCTGGCATCGATGGCGTAGATCAGGCCGGCGTGCCCCGCGATCCATTTACCCTCCCAGCGAACCTGGGTGACCGGATAGTCCGGAAAATCGGGAGTCCCGACGATGGCGGCGTCCTGTTCCAGGCGGAGCAGGGTGTTCGACCGGAGAGCGATGGCCCCGCTGAGGTAGTTGCCGGCGGGAACCACCACTTCGCCGCCGCCGAAGACCGAGCAGCGGTCGATGGCCCTTTGGATCGCTGCGGTATCTTTAGTGGTGCCGTCGCCGCGGGCGCCGAAATCGCGGATATTGAGCGAGAGGGCTGCCGTTTCGGGGCGTGGGCTGGCTTGCTGCGCCCGCGCGGCGCCGGCCATTCCGAAGGCCGCGAGCGAGGACGACAGCTTCAGGAAATCGCGGCGAGCGAGTCTCATGTGGGCATGATATCAGGGCAGCGATATCCGGAGGCCTTGCCTCTGGCGGCGTAAAACACGCGCCCCTGTTTCCGGCCTCGCGAATTTGGGAGTCCTGGGTACACTTCCGCGCGGCGGAGTTTTGTCCCTGAGGGCTCTTTCCGGATGGCGCGTGGCGCGAGCGAAGCTTCCCGGATCGCGACTTCCGGGGGAGCATTCCGGGCCTCGCCATCACCCGATCCGGGCCAGCGCCCGATTGCCGACTGCCCGCCTCGGCCGATCCAGAGCGGCTACGCGGGGGCGCCCCGTAGTGCCCGAGCCGACGGTCCTGGGCACTGTCGAAGGGGCGGGAGGGTGCCGCTGGCCTGCGACTTCCGAAGGCAGAGAAGTTTAAGAGCATCCTTCGCTGAACGCGCTACAATACTAGAGGTCCTCATACAGCCGCTGCGCGACAGCGGCTATATATGGACGTGTAGCTCAGTGGATAGAGCACCCGCCTACTAAGCGGATGGTCGCGGGTTCGAGTCCCGCCACGCACTTATACAGGATGCGGCCGGAGGCATCCGGTCGTATCCTGCAACCGCGAAACCGATGTCGCCTATGCACGTCGCCGTGCCAGCGCCGTCAACTAACACAACAGCTCTCGGACGACTTGGGAGGTGTTACCATCAAACGCCATCTAGGGCCGCGAACCACCTTCCGTAAACCACACCGGTACAATCAAGACTTCATGGAGCCAAGCGCCACCAGCGACCAGACAGTACCGCAAAACCCGCCCGAGGATCTGTCGCAGCATGCTCAGCTGCCATGCTGGACACCGTCACGGCTCGACATCAAGGCGTGGCTCCGGCGCAACGCCTCATCACTCGCCGAACTCTACGACGGCGCCGTGCGCCTGCTGTACACCGATCCCCTCCCCGGGCGTGTTCGCTTCGTCGCCCACGCCGTTCGCGAAATTCGAAACCGCCTCCCCGACATTATCACAGGCGCGACAGCACACGAACGACTCGAGTACACGAAGCGCTTCGACGAGATCGCGCAGCTACCCGGAACTGCCGCCCTCCTCACCGACCTCGGGGCTCAGACCACCCCAAAAACAACGACCGTCACTGTTGACCGAGACTTCGCGAGAGCAGTCGCAAACATCCTCAGGGATCACCTCGCTACCAGGAAAAAGTCTATCGATACAGCCCGACGTCTCTTCGAAGGACTCGCACCTGAAAACACCACGCTCAGCGACAACCTGGTCCCCGTTCTCCAGCAGTGGCAAGCTGTAACCAATTGGTTCGAAGCCAAGAACCACGATACCGGTTACAACGACGCCTACTACGACGAGGCAGATCTCCGATACCAATTCACTCTATTCGAAAAAACACTCGCCGCGCTCACCAGGCCATTCTTTGACACCATAGGGGAGCTCGATGAAATCCTGGAGAAGCCAACTCCTGATCAAGTCCCGCAGGCCGTCGCCCTCCTGGCACGACCAGAACAGCGACGCTACTTCTTCGACAGGCTCAACAACCCGGAATGGCTGACACCACTGGACCAAAAAGGGTTTTTCCGGGACCCGCCGTCCCCGCAGCGCGATGACGAGAAAGGCACCATTCGCTTTCCGCCCTGGCCCGCGACCCAATATCTTGCCCGCATGGCTAGCATTCCGGAGGCGCAGGCGGCCGTCAGCGCAATCGCCTTGGCTATCCCGCCAACGGAGAACATCGCGGTCCATCGCGACCTCACGACGATTGCAACAAGGCTGCCAGCATCGGCCGCCGTCAATTTCGTCCCTAAAGCAAAGAAATGGGTCGCAACATCCTACGGTCTTCTCGGTGAGGAAGTCGGATCCCTCGTCAGCCACCTCGCGTGCGGCGGCGAGCGCGAATCCGCGATCAAGCTCGCGCGGGCCATGCTCTATTTGAAAAGGGTCTGGGAGCACGCTACAGACGTTAAGGCTCACTTCGAGCCGTGGCACTACGCACGCATCCTCGACCAAGTTATCCCCAGCATCGCCGCCACCGGCCACGAGGACGCGCTGGATCTGGTTTGCGACCTCCTCGAACTCGCAGCTCAACGCCGAAAAGACGGTAGGCCGATTACCGAGGATCTCTCAGCGATTTGGCACCCACACATCCACGGCGACGACGACCTCAGCGGCATCAGGAACATCCTGGTCGCACGCGTGCGAAACGTCGCCGTAACAATGGCGCGGCAGGGGCCCAATGAGACCATCAAAGCCGTAGAGTTCCTCGAAGGACGCCCCACCAAAGTGTTCCATCGCATCGCCTTCGACATCATCCGCCGGCAACGACAGGTTGTCCCCGACCTTGTAGCTGCGCACCTCACGAACCACGCATTTTTTGACGACGCAAGCCTCCGGCACGAGTACGACCATCTCGCATGCGAGGCATTCGGGCAACTCTCTCCTCCACAGCAAAACGCGATCCTCACGTGGATCGAGCAGGGGCCACCGCCGAGCACGCACGAACGATGGGAGCAGCACGCCGGACAGCAACATCCGGCAGAGAACTGGGAGCTGTATACGAAATACTGGCAACTCGATCGCCTCACGCCGATCGCCGACAGCCTCCCATCAAGTTGGCACGAACGCTACCGACAGCTCATCGCCGAAATCGGCCCGGTCCCGCCAGTTCCTCAGGAAGGATACCTTGACACGAGCCCGGTCACACAAGAAGATTTGGCGCGGATGACACCACAAGCAATCCTCGATTATCTCAGGGGCTGGGAACCCGGGGAGCGCGAGCATGTGCTGTCGCGGGAAGGCCTTGGGCGAGCGCTCGCCGGCGTCGTCGCCGAGAATCCAACGCAGTTCGACACCCTTACCATCCAACTTCGCACGTTGCATCCCACATACGTTCAGTGGTACTTTCGAGGCCTACGGGAGGCAATCCAAAAAGGCCGGACCTGCACGTGGCAAGTCGCACTCGACCTGGCGGGCTGGGCCGCCGCAGAACACGACGCACGAAAGACCGAGGATTTGGTGACAAGGGACGGCGCAACGTGGCGCGATACAGGCTCCGTAATCGCGGACGTGCTCACGTTCGCCGTCACAAAAACGCCAGATATTATTCCGTACAGGCATCGCGAACAGGTGTGGCAGGTTCTCTCGACCTTCGTCGAAGACCCGGAACCCACTCCCCAGTACGAGCTCGAATACGGTCCGCCCAACATGGAACCCTACACTCTGGCCCTCAACTCTACCCGCGGGAAGGCCATGGAGGCCGTCATCCAGTATGCGCTCTGGGTGCGGCGAGCCCGCAACGACGAGTACCGTGGATTCGACGACCTATCAGAGGTGCGGGCGGTTCTCGACCAGCACCTCGACCCAGTTCATGATTCATCATTGGCGATCCGTTCCGTATACGGGCGATTCTTCCCCTGGATCGTACTGCTGGACCAGGACTGGGCAGCCGAGCGCGCCAAAACAATATTCGATGGTGAGCTCGGCCAAGCCGCGTGGGAGGCGTACCTGACATATTGCCCCGTCTACGACGACACCGCGAAGCTGCTCACAGGTCAATATGATCAGGCCATCACGACACTCGCAAAGGCGCCTCCCAAGAGTCGCCCGCAGAACGACACCGCCAATCACCTCGGACAGCACCTGATAGCGCGTTATTGGCGGGGGCAACTTGCCCTCGACCAAGGTCTGTTCGCTCGGTTTTTTGCGGAAGCACCGGAAGACTTGCGTGCCGCAGCAATTCGCTTCGCCGGGCGCGCCCTCTCAAACACCGAGGGTACCGTCGACGCCGAGGTCCTCCGACGCCTGACGACCTTCTGGGTATCGCGGCGGCAAATCGCGAATTCCGCGTTGGACCGTCACCGCCGCGAACTCGCTGGATTCGGCTTCTGGTTCGCATCGGGCAAGCTGGACGACGAATGGGCGCTCCAACAATTGCGGGACATCCTCGCCCTGGTCCACACGATTGACGACGACTTCCTGGTACTGCAACAACTCGCCAAGCTGGCAGCGGTTTTTCCGCTGGCAACGGTTGAATGTCTTGCCGCATTCGCTCCCGGCGATCAAAACTACTGGAGAATCATGGCTTCGGAAAAGGAGGTGCGAAGTGTCCTGCGTACCGCACTCGCAGGCGAGGATCATGTTGCCCAGCGAGCGGCGCGCGACCTGGTCAATCGACTTGGCGCCCTCGGCTATAGCGGCTACCGCACCATCCTCCAGTAAACGCACGCGAACGCAGATCCCCTGCGGTGTGACCTGAGACCTGCTGCACTTGGGATCCAGATACGGGGTTGTGGGAAGTGCGGCGTGGTCTTCGGGTGCATCGTCGCACAACCGGAGAGCGGCCGACCCCAAAGGAGCAGCACGAGGGGGATCGATCGACCTGGACCAACGCTCCGCATACGCAGCCGCTCGAAACACTAGCTCGGGGAGACATCCAAAGCGCTGGGCTGAAACTCATCGCGCGGGAACCGCCTTTCCTATTCTCGGGCCTTACGCCAGCCCCGACCGCACCAGCAGCGCCTGCGGATCGGGCTCCCGTCCCATGAAATTCCGATACAGCTCCGCCGGGTCTTCGCTATCGCCGCGGGAGAGTATCTTCTCGCGGAATTCGCCGCCCACTTCGCGGCTGAAGATGCCG
>CAZARO010000267.1:0-6956 GCA_964487165.1 uncultured Solibacteraceae bacterium
AAACGGGCTCACGGCGGCGCTTCTGGCGGGGCAGAACTTTTCCAGCTCCGATCAACCCATCGAGGCCGCGCGCGGCTGGGCGAATGTCCTCAGCACGGCGCGTAATTACCACCGGATTACCGATAAGCTGGGCGAGCAGTACCAGATCGCGTTCAACAGCTACAAGCCGTTTCCGTGCGGGGTGGTGATTCATCCGGCCATCGACGGTGCGCTGCAATTGCGCGCCGGGAACCACCTGACGGCCGGCCAGGTCGACCGCATCGACCTGCGCGTGCATCCGCTGGTGCTCGAACTTACCGGCAAAAAGGTGCCGCGGACGGGGCTTGAGAGCAAGTTCAGCGTCTATCACGCGGTGGCTGCAGCCATCGTCTTCGGGCGCGTGGGAGAGCCCGAATTCAGCGATGAGGCGGCGCGCGATCCGGCCGTGATGTCGCTGCGGGAACGCGTCGGCACCACGGTGGATGAGGCCGTCGGCGAAGACCAGGTGCGCATCGCCATCGTGCTGAAGGACGGCCGGCGGCTGGATAAGTTCATCGAGCACGCCATCGGCAGCGCCCGAAATCCGATGACCGCTTCGCAGCTCGAAGCCAAGTTCAAGAGCCTGGCGGAGGGCATCTTACCGGCCGGCCGGGTGAGCCGGCTGATCGACTTCTGCTGGAATCTGGAACAGGCCGCGGATGCCGGGGAACTGGCGCGTCTGGCGGCAGCCTGAGGGCGGCTTCGGATAGAATCGGGGTAGCAATGCTCCGCCGATTCGCGATTTTGTGCGCCCTCTGGCTGGTTTCGCTCGGCCGGCCGGCGCTGGCCTGCAAGTGCATCGCTTCGCTCCAGCCCTGTAATCAGACCAGCTCCAGCGACGTGGTGTTCATCGGCACGGTGGAATCCATGGAGCCGGTGTTCCTGAGCCGCTGGAACCCCTCCAGCCAGGCGTCCATGGAGTCGCTCAACGAGGCCTACATCGACGCGCGGCAGCACCCGTCCGACGAATCCATCGCGCGCTTGAAAAGCGCCTACGGCAAGGCATTTCCCGACCTGGCGGCCGACCGGCAGAGCCGCCTGCAGACCGCCAAGACCGCGGCCGGGGTGGCATCGCTGTTCTACTCGGGGCTGGGGCGCGGCATGCACGTGCGATTCAAAGTGAAAACGCTTTTCAAGAACCAGGACGACGACGACGACCACCCCGCGCAAGCGGGCAAGGACGCCAAGCAAGCCGAGGACGATGAGCTCGAGGTGTGGACCCCCTTCGGCGATTGCGGCTACGATTTTCAGGCCGGCGAGACCTACCTGGTGTACGGCAACTACGATGAGGGCTCCGCAAATTCCCTCTCCACCGACGCCTGCACGCGCACCCGCAGGCTGTCGGAAGCCGGTGAAGATCTGGCCTATCTCTTCTTTTACAAGGACCAACCCGCCGCAGCCCGCCTCGAAGGCTTCGCCACCACCGACGAGCTCTACCGCATGACTTTCGACCGCCTGCATGACCCGGAGAGCATCCGCTCGCCCGTGGCGGGCGCGGTAGTGAAGCTCGAATCCGACCGTTTGACCCGCTTCACCGAGACCGCCCGCAACGGCAGGTTTGTGTTCGACGGCCTGCCCGAAGGGAACTACCAGCTGTCGGCGTTTGCCGCGGGATATCCAGTGAACCCCACTCTGTTAGCCGGTCCGCAGGCCTTTCATGTGGAGGCGAAAGGCTGTTCCCTGCAGGTGCTTCTCTTGCCGAAAGAGCCCGCCAAGCCGTGACGTGGAAAGCGCTCTGGGAGACCGTTACCCGCTTCGATCGCGCCAAAATAGCGCCCTGGATGGCTCTGCGGAACGCGCTCGGAGTGGCCTTGCCACTGGCCGCCGGAGCGCTTATGGGCGACGTGGGCGGAGGCCTGGTCATGAGCACCGGCGCGTTGAACGTCTCCTTTTCCGACGGGCCCGACCCTTACGCGCACCGCGCCCGCCGCATGCTGGCCGCCAGCTTCTGCTGTGCCCTGGCAGTCTATGCCGGCGCGCTCACCGGCCACCTGCATGCCGTGGCCATCGCGGAAGCGGCGGTGTGCGCCTTCGCGGCGGGAATGATGGTCGCGGTGAGCACAACCGCCGCGGACATAGGCTCCATCACGCTCATCACTTTGGTGGTCTTCTCCGCGCAGGACATGACGCCCAAACGCGCGTTGATCGCGGGACTGCTGGCTCTGAGCGGCGGACTGCTGCAGACAGTCATGGCGCTGGCGTTCTGGCCGGTGCGCCGGTATGCGCCCGAGCGGAGGGCGCTGGCCGCCTTGTATTCCGAACTGGCCCGCGCCGGAGCACCGTCCACGGAAGCTCCTTCGGCCAGCACGCATATCTCGGCGGCGCAAAACGCGCTCCAGGCATTGAACGGCGACCGGTCGCTCGAAGCCGAGCGTTACCTCGCGCTCCTCAGCCAGGCGGAACGTACCCGGCTGGCGCTGCTCACGCTCGGGCGCCTGCAGGCGCAATTGGGAGCCGACGCCCCCGAACTGAGCCGCGCCCTGACGCTTGCTTCGCAGATACTCGCGGCCATCGGGACATCGCTCGATTCCGCCGCGCCCGCGGCCCAACCGGTGGAATGCACGGCGGAACTGCGCGAGCTGAGCGAGCAACTGCGCGCCCGCGATTCCGCCCCCATGCTGCGCGATGCGCGGGCGCAAATCGAGGCGCTGGCGGGACAGTTGCGCTCCGCCTTGGATCTGGCCGGCCGTGTCACTCCCGCTGGCGCGGTGGAGTTCGAAAGACGGGAGGCCGAGCAGCCCTGGCGGCTGCGCCTGGCCGGCACGGTGGCGCTGCTGCGCGCCAATTTGCAACTCGGTTCCGCAGCCTTTCGCCACGCCGTGCGGCTGGCCGCCTGCGTGGTGCTGGGAACGCTGGTGGGCCACGTGGTCGACTGGCGCCGGTCATACTGGCTGCCCATGACCATCGCCATCATCCTCAAGCCGGACTTCACCTCCACCTTCAGCCGCGGCCTGCTCCGCCTGGGTGGCACGCTCGCCGGCCTGGCGCTGGCCACCGGACTGTTTCACTTCCTCGCGCCCGGGCTGGCTGCCGACGTGGCTCTGATCGCGGTTTTCGCCTTCCTGATTCGCTGCTACGGACCGGCAAATTACGGCGTGCTGGTGACCGCGCTGACGGCCCTGGTGGTGCTGCTGTTCGCCCTCATCGGATCGGCGCCGGCGGCGGTGATGATGGCACGCGGCTTGAACACCGCGGCGGGCGGCGTCATCGCCCTCACCGCCTACTGGCTCTGGCCCACCTGGGAGCGGACGCAGATTTCCGAAACCGTGGCCGACATGCTGGATAGCTACCGCGTTTACCTGCAAGCGGTCCGCGACGCTTACCTGGAGCATGAAAAATCGTTCACCGCGACATTAGACCGTGCGCGCCAGGCCGCCCGGCTGGGGCGTTCGAATCTGGAAGCGGCGGCCACGCGGTTGCGCTCCGAACCGGGAGTCTCCCCTGCGCGGCTGGCCGCGGTGGACGCCATCCTTGCCAATTCCCACCGCTTCATTCACGCCGTCATGTCGCTCGAAGGGGGGCTGGTGCGCAGCCGCCCTGTGCCGGTGCGCGCCGGCTTCCGGGTGTTCACCAGCCACGCGGACCTGACGTTGTACTATCTGGCGGCCTCGCTGCGCGGTTCGAAAATCGCGGCCGCCGATCTTCCCGACTTACGCGAAGATCATCACGCGCTGGCCGCTTCCGGCGATCCCACAGTGGAGCGATACGCGCTGGTCAACATGGAGACCGACCGCATCACCAACAGCGTGAACACGCTCACGGGAGAAATCCTCGCCTGGGAGCGGAGCTAGCCTCCAATACGATGCATCATTATGGCACCGCCGCTCCCGGCCCGCCTGCTACTCCGCGCGCAGCGCTTCCATGGGATCGATGCGTGCCGCGCGGCGCGCCGGAAGCCAGCAGGCGGCCAGCATCGCGAAGACGATCAGGACCGAGATCGCCGCCAGGCTCTCCCAGCCGCGCCCTTCGAAGCCGGCGAGATAACGCCGCACCAGGGCGTTGAATCCGATTGCCGCGGGCAAACCGATGCACAGGCCGGCCAGCGACAACCTCATTCCCTGCCGGATTACCAGGGCGGCCACCGAGCCGCGGTCCGCGCCCAGCGCGACGCGAATGCCGACTTCGCGCGTGCGCTGCGTCACCGATTGCGCCATGACGGCGTACAACCCGACGGCGGCCAATACCAGCGCTATGACACTGAATCCGCCGATCCAGTCCGCGGCCAAGCGTTGCTGCCAGAGGGAATCGGAGGAATGCTCCGGACCGGTTTGCGGGAAGCTGGCCGCTACATTTTTGTCGGTAGCGGCGACGGCCCGTTGAATGGCGACGATTCCGGTGTGCGGATCGGACGCGGTCAGCACCACCACCGCCGCGCGTCCTCCGAATTCCTGAAAAATAGGCACGTACAGCAGCAGAGGAGCATCGCTCGTGAGCGCGAGATGTTTCACGTCGGCAGCCACGCCGACCACTTCGAACGGAAGCCGCGGAGGCCCATCCCACGCCGGATAGGAGAGTTGCTTGCCAATCGGATTGCCGCCCGGCCACATTTTCTCGGCGAGCTTGTGGCTGACAATCGCCACGCCTGGGGCTCCACTTCGGTCGCGATCGGTGAAATCGCGTCCCTGCAACAGCGGAATGCCGAGCGTTCGGAAGTAATTGGGAGCCACGTGATTGATGTTCACCCGCAGACCCAATTCGAACTCACGGGCGGCCAGCAGTTCCGGAGGAGGCTCCTCGCCGGGATGAAAAATGGAGACCGCGCCGGGCCACTCGGTAGGGGGAACAGTGCCGGCCAGGCTCGCGGAGACAACGCCAGGCATGCCGCTCAGCCTGTTGAGCACCTCGCGGAAAAAGGCCCGGCCCTTTTCGTCGGAATACTGCGCCAGATTCAAATCGACGGACGTCATGGCGACATGTTGTGAGTCGAACCCGGGATTCGCGGTGACGATGCGTTCGAAGCCGCGCAGCAGAAAACCGGCGCCGCTCAGAAGAACCAGCGAGAGCGCTACCTGCCCGATGACCAGGGCCGAGCGCAACCGCGTCCTGGGAAGACCCGCGCCGGGAAGTCCACTCTTGAGCGAACTCGTGAGGTCGACTTTCAGGGACTGAATCGCGGGCAGCAGGGCGCACAGCAGACCGGTGGCGAGAGAGGCGAGGAGTGTGAACGCGAGTACGACGCCATCGACGTGAGCGCCCGAATGACGCACCAGCGCGGGAGCGATGCCCTGCGTGGCATTGAGAGCAGCCCGGACCACCCACGCGGCCAGTAATACTCCGACCGCGCCCGCGGCCAGCGCGAGCAGCACTCCTTCGGTGACCAGTTGACGAAGCAGGCGGGTGCGATTCGCGCCCACCGCCAGCCGTATTCCGATTTCGCGCATCCTGCCGTTGGCGCGCACCGTCAACATGCCCGCCACGTTGGAGCAGGCGATCAGCAGCAGCAACGCGACCGCGCCCGAAAGCAGCCCCAGCAGGCCGCTCACTTCAGCCCGATCGTCCGGATACATGCCCACCCCGGCGGCCACGCTAACCGTGCGCTTGCCGTTAGTGAGCGGATACGCGCGGGCCAGTTGCGCGGCGATGGTTTTCATTTCGGCATCCGCCTGCCGCCGGCCCGCGCCGGGACGCAAGCGCCCGAAGAGGAACAGCCAGCCCGCGTCGCGCCGCTCCATGATGGCAGCCGAGAGCGACGGCCAGGTGCGCGGCTGGGTCCGCAGCGGCACCCACAGATCGAATGGCAGGGAGAGCAAGGTTCCGCGGAACCCCTTTTCCGTCACCCCGACAATGGTGAACGGATTGCCGTTCAGGTCGATCGCGGCGCCGATCGCAGTGGGACTTCCACCGAACCTTCGCTCCCAAAGGCCATAGCTGATGACGGCCGCGGCATCATCGGCTTCCACGAGCAATCGTCCGGCCGCGGGGTGTACTCCCAGCACGTCGAAGTAGTTGCCGGTGACCTCGTCGCAGATCATTCGTTCCGCCGTTCCGCCGTAGTGGAAGCTCAAGGCAGTCGCCCCGTGTGCCGCGAGCCCGAGAAGGGACCGGTTTCGATCGCGGTAGTCGCGGTAATCCGGGAAGGCCATGTTGTCGAAGGTGTCGCCGTTCTGCATGCGAACCAGCGACACCAGGCTTCCCGGATCGGCAATGCCCGGAAGTGGGCGCAGCAGAATCGCGCTCACCACGCTGAATACCGCGGTGTTGGCCGCGATTCCCGACGCCAGCACCAGCACCGTGATCGCCGTGAAGCCGGGATTCCGGCCCCACATCCGAATGGTGAATCGCAGGTCGCGCCAAAGAGCGTCAAGCATCGAAGACATGGAGGAAAGACGCCGTGGGGCCGCGAGGTGTTAACCGGGTCTCCGGGCGCGCATTCCACCAAGGTGGGGTGGACTTTAGCCCGCCAGTTAAGGAGCTGAAGATTTCGGACGCCACCCCCACCCCACTGGCCGCGAAAACGACTAGAATAAGAAACTAGAATAAGTTTTTGAGGTCTGAAATTATGGTAGTCCATGCCAAGGCGTCCAAAAACAGCATTGCCGCCCTGCAGGAAGCCAAGGAGCGCGTCCGCGCCGGCGGCGGCCCCGACCGCGCCGCCAAACAGCATGCCGATGGCAAACTGACGGCCCGCGAGCGGTTGGCAGCATTGCTCGATAGCGATTCCATGCAGGAGACCGGCCTCTTTTCCCAGCACCACGCTCTGCTGTTCGGGATGGCGGACAAGCCTTTGCCCGCCGACGGCGTGGTCACCGGCAGCGGCAAGGTAGGCGGCCGCACGGTCCACTTCGCCAGTCAGGATTTCACCGTGGCGGGCGGGTCGGCCGGGGAGGTGCACGGCAACAAAATCGCCGAGTCGCTGCACCACTCGCTCGATACCGGCACGCCATTCATCTTCATCAACGATTCCGGCGGCGCGCGCGTGCAGGAGGGCATCGGAAGCC